>NZ_JABFFS010000003.1:0-18815 GCF_013112235.1 Xanthomonas euvesicatoria | reverse complement strand
CACCACACGCTGATGAACGCCGACGCGCGAGGCGTGACGGCTGCGATGGCTGCGCGGTGGCAGAGCTGGCGCGGGGATGATTCCAGTAAGCCGCATTGATGGGTTGCCCACCGCTTCCCCCCGGCCCTCCGATATGGAGGTCTCCGGGCCGTGGACAAGCTGTTTTCAACTCATTTACTCATGTACTCATTCAGGCTGCGGCGCCAGAAGCGAAAAGCGGAGTTGGCGTGGACGCGGGAAGGATGGCGGCGACGGACAGGCGACGGCCGCGCCGATGTCCTGCCGCTGCGGACGGTTCGGGGAAAGAGCCAGAGCGGCCGCGCAGCGGCCAGTCACCGGCGGGGAGAACCCCGCCACCCCCGGCCATCGTAGCGTTACGTTACCGTAGCGCCGTTACGATGGCAGGCGGTCGGCCGATGCGATGAAACGCTGAGTCCCGGCATTCCGGGCGGCTTCGCGGGCGCGTAGGCGAGCTTTCATGCGCTGCCCGGCTTCGCGCATTTCCTCCCGCAGTGCGACGAGTTCGGCATCGGTCAGGCGGCGCACTGGCGGTTCGCCGGGGCGCACCGGGTCAAGGCGCTTGCATTCCGGTTCCGGCATCGCAGCGGGATCGGCGACGCCATCCAGTACGGCATCAAGGACGTGTCGCGGGCGTGTCATCGGCGGGCTTGCGGTTCGAGGCTGGCTTTCAGGTCATCCAGCGTGACCAGCAGCATCATCGGATCGAGGGGCGACGGCTCAAAGCCGATCCGCTCATAGAACGCCTTGGCGTCGGCCGAGAGCGCATGCACGAGCACCCCGCGAATCCCGATGGTGTCGGCGGCTTGGACGATGCGCTGCCCGGCATCTTTCACCAGAGCGCGGCCTAGGCCCCTGCCCTGCTGCGATTGATCTACGGCCAGCCTGCCAAGGACCACCACCGGAATCGGGTCCGGCATGTTGCGTCGGAAGCGTCCGGGCGCTGCGTCCACCGTGACCCCGCTCGATGCCAGCGCATAGTAGGCCACCACGCGGCCATCGTCGCAGGCGACGAAGGTTCGCGAAGCGCCGGTAGCCTGATTTTTCAGGGCACGACGCTTTAGCCACTGGTCCAGACTGTCCACCCCGGAGTCGAAGGCTTCAATGTCGTGGTGCGCGGCCAGCGGTTCGGGCGCTGATACCTTCATGCTTTCTCCCACGGGGCGGGCGTCTGCATGGTTTTCCGCAGGCGTTCGTTCGGCTGCGGCGGCATGTCCAGCCGTGCCAGAAAGGCCGCGTAGGCGTCCGGGCTGGCGGAAATGATCGTCTGGTCTAGTAACGCTTCCTCGGCGGCCGACCGGGCGGCTTCCAGCACGAAGTCGGTGCGGTTCTTGCCCCGTGCCTTGGCGGCGCGGTCGATCAAGCTCCGTTCCTCGGGCTTGATGCGGATGTTCAGCGTTTCACGCTTGCTGGGTGCGGTGCTCATCGTGGGCATGGCTCAATCTCCTGCGGTTTCATGTAAGTGTGCCGCGCCGTAATGTCAATGTCATTACGTTTGTTTGCCCGGCGTCGTTAAATCGCTCCCCCTTGCCCCCGCTCTGTGTGTGAAATGACGAGTCCGGCCCGGTCCTGCGTGTTGCACAAGTCCTAAAACCTGAAACGTCGCTGAACGGCCCGCCAGAGCGGTGCGAAATGCGTTGCGGGTTTTAAGTGCATGTGTGAGGATTATTGCACCATAACCTGCAACGCAAAGGAGAAAGCCCGCATGACCACTGTCACCTTGCCCGTGCCGTTCGAGTTCGAGCGTTTTTGCCAGCGTGCCCGCCTTGCGCCGGAGCACGTTCTGACCGCCTTCATGTCTGACCTGACCGAGCCGCCGCGCCCGCAGGGGCGCGAAGGGGCGAACGAGTGTCACCATGCCCACAAGTGGTTTGCAGCCGTGACGCGCCCCGCCGTGGCCCGTGTCACGGGATAATCGCCCTTCCTCATCCTTTGGAGACCCCATGCCTTACCTACACGTCTACCGCGCACCCTACGCGATTTCATGCGAGCGTCGGCCCGGTTCGTGGGAAGCCAATCGGTCGTTCGAGTTCGCCACCTACGACAAGCGCGGCGAGACCTACGCCGACCAGTGGTTTTGAACATGCTGATTGGCTATGCCCGCGTTTCCACTGGCGACCAAGACCTACGGCAGCAGCGCAACGAGCTGCACGCGGCAGGCTGCACGCGCATCTTCGCGGAGAAAGTCACCGGCACGCACGTGAAGCGCCCGGAGCTGACCCGGATGCTTGACCACCTACGGACCGGCGACGTGGTGACGGTGACGCGGCTTGACCGCCTCGCCCGGTCCACGCGCGACCTGCTGGACATTGCCGAGCAGCTACAGGCGAAGGATGCGGGCCTGCGGTCGCTGGCCGAGCCGTGGGCGGACACAACCAGCCCGGCCGGGCGCATGGTGTTGACGATCTTCGGCGGCATCGCCGAGTTCGAGCGGTCGCTGATCGTGGAGCGGACCCGCAGCGGCCGCGAGGCGGCCAAGCGGCGCGGCGTCCGGTTCGGGCCACCCCCTACCCTCACGGCGGCGCAGCTCACCCATGCGCGCGAGCTGATCGAGCGCGAAGAACGGCCGATGAAGGAAGTCGCGGACCTGCTGGGCGTCCATAGGACCACGCTTTGGCGGGCGCTAAACAAGAATGAGTAAATGAGTATTGCGCCCCTCGCATTTGGATTATATACTCACATACTCAAATGAGTATTTACACCAAACGAGGAGCCGATATGAAGGTCATCGCCGTGCTGAACCAGAAGGGCGGCAGTGGGAAAACCACCATTGCCACCCACCTTGCCCGCGCCTTGCAGCTCGACGGCGAGGACGTGCTGCTGGTCGATTCCGACCCACAGGGCAGCGCCCGCGATTGGGGCGCTGCCAAGGAGGACAACCCCGTGACCGTGGTCGGGATCGACCGGCCGACCATCGACCGGGACGTGAAGAAGGTCGCCAGCAAGGATTTCGTCGTGATCGACGGAGCGCCGCAGGCGGCCGACCTCGCCGTGTCGGCGATCAAGGCAGCGGATGTGGTGCTGATCCCCGTTCAGCCCTCGCCCTACGACATTTGGGCCGCGTCGGACCTCGTGGATTTGGTCAAGCAGCGCATCGAGCTGACAGACGGGGTGCTGAAAGTCGCTTTCGTCGTGTCGCGGGCGATCAAAGGCACCCGGATCGGCAGCGAAGTTACCACCGCTCTACAGGGCTACTCGCTGCCCGTGCTCGATTCACGCATCACGCAGCGCGTCATCTACCCCGGCACGGCATCGAGCGGTTCCACGGTGCTGGACGACGAGCCGGACGGCGACGCGGCCGCCGAGATTCGCGCCCTGCTGGCGGAAGTCCGGGCGAAGCTCATTTGAGTAAATGAGGGAATGAGTAGATGACGACGAAACCCACCCTTGGCCTCGCCGCAGGCCGCCCGAGCGCAAGCCCGAAGAACAAGGCCGCCACGCTGGCCAGCCTCGCCGACACCAAGGCGACCAAGCGCGTGAACTTCAATCTGACCGAGGACGAGCACCTGAAATTGAAGGTCGCGGCCGCGAAGCAGGGCAAGAGCATCACCCAGCTTTTGACCGACTACGTGCGCAGTCTGCCGGATGAGTAAATGAGTATGAACTCAAATGAGTTACATTGAAAGAGTGACTATAGTACATGTCATCTGGAAAAATCAGACTTTCAAAGTCTGTTGCGCACAGGAGAGAATCCGGGCATGATTGAGCCTGACGAATTTGCTGATCTGGAGTCTGCGACGGTTGTCGATCATCGCGTCTACCGGGAGCTTGCGGCAGCAGGCAGCGTGCAAGGGGCGTGCGTTCGCTCCGCTGGCGAAGACAAGGGGCTTGTGATCTTGCTCCGGGTCGGAAACCAGAATCGCGTTCTCGGGCGGCGTGCGGGTGGACCCCGTTACTTCCAGAGCTTCGACAGCGCGGCACATGTGCTCGATCAAGCGGGCATCGTGGATTGGGTCGCCACGTCGAGGGGCTGGACGCCGAAAACCGCCGTGAAATACCGGCAGGACAAGGAGGCCAGAGCGGCGGAGGAATGAAGGGGGTCGGGCTGCGGGTGGCACCGTAGCCGGGCCAGAAAAAGCAAAAGCCAGCGGTGGCACGCTGGCTTTGCAGGTTTGGTTCCGGCGGCTGACAACCGCGTAGAACGCTCTCGACTAGAGCTAATTCTACCCTGTCAGCTTCCGGGACGCAATGGCGCATGCGCGAAATTTTCGTGCATGCGCGGACCCGGAGGCTATGGACACACGATCATCGGCGCAGCTCGCCTTATTCGACCCTGACGACGAAGCCAGGTCGTACCACGACGCGGCCCGCTGGGGCTATTTCTCGCTGTTGGTAGGGCAGGGGAGCCAGCGTAAACAGGACAGCTACAAGCTCGCCATGATGCCCACCGTCCTGTCGATGGTGGACCCGACGCGCGACACATGGCTTTCTCAAGCGGAGTTTGACCGGGGCTGCCGTCGCATCGTGCATCTGCTGCGCATCGGCCTGCTGTTTGCCGACCTCGACACGTACAGGCTGCCGTGGGCGCAGGGCAGGACGCCGGAACAGCTCGCGGCGGCCGTCCTGCACCATTGCGCGGACGAAGGGCTGCCCCGGCCGTCGCTGCTGGTCTACAGCGGTCGCGGCATCCAAGCGAAATGGCTGCTGGACGGCACGATTCCGCGCCAAGCCCTGCCGCGCTGGAACGCTTGCCAGCGGTACTTGATCGACCGCCTCGCCCCGCTTGGGGCCGATCCCGTCGCAAAGGACGCCTCGCGCGTGCTGCGGCTGGTCAACACCGTGAACACGAAGTCGGGCAACGTGTGCCGCGTGGTCCACGTGGCACACGGCCCGGACGGCGAGCCGGTGCGCTACGGCTTCGAGTACATGGCAGAGGCGCTTTTGCCGGTGGCCCGCTGGGACATCGAGCAGCAGCGCCGCGATCGGGCCGAGCGACGGCAACTCAAGCTCATGCCGGGCGGGAAATCCGACAACTTGCGCGGTTTCTCCGGCCGTCAGCTCGCATGGGACCGCCTAGAAGATCTTCGGACCCTTGCGAAGCTCCGGGGCGGGGTGGGGCAGGGCGAGCGGATGCAGCACCTGTTCTGGCGCTTGAACTTCCTGTTGCTCTCGGGCGCGACGAACAGCTCCCTGATGTACCACGAAGCGGCCGCACTCGCTGGCGAGCTGGACCCGACATGGAACTACCGCTCCAAGGAGCTGATGACCCTGTACGGGAAGGCCAAGGCGTTCGAGTCTGGCGAGAAAGTCACTTTCGGCGGCCGCCAGTTCCCGCCGCTGTACACGCCCAAGAACGACAGCCTCATTTCGCTATTCAAGATCACCGACGACGAGCAGCGGCAGCTCCGCACGCTGATTTCGCGGGACATGGCGGCCGAACGCCGGCGAGAACGCGACAGGAAGCGCGACGAGGCCCGTCGGCGCGCTTCCGGGGCAGTGGACCGGGAAACCTACGAAAGCCGCTCTGCGGCCCGTCTACGGCCTTGGGAAGCCCTTGGGATGAGCCGCCGCAGTTGGTATCGGGCTGGCAAGCCGTATCCGGGCGACTCTGGCACAGGTTCCTCCCCTATTACAGCGGGGGGAGTCGGGGCTGTCGCGGGTGGCACAAGTCCCTCCCCTATTACTAATGGCGAAGCCTCCGCGCCGGGGGGTGCGGGGTGATGGTCGTTTGTGGTTCTAGCGCGGTTTCCCGGCCTTTGGCCGGGAGTAGCCCTCGTGTTGAAATAACACGAGTAGCCCGGCAAGCCGCCGTAGGCGGCGCGCAGGCCGCGAAGCGGCCGGAGAGGGAAGGGGGTTCGGGGGAGGGGATCGGTGGCCGTCGCGTGCCCTTCCCGAGTAGCCCGCCGCGCCGTCAGGCGCGGCCCCCGGTCCAGCTCGCCGAGGTGCGCCCGTGAGCCGCGCACGTCGATCTTTCCCGCCCGAGCTGCTGGTGCGGCTGCGAGATATGCCCGTGCCCGATGCGCTGGACGCCTTGGGCCTGTACTGGAAGCGTGACCCCGATTTCCGGCCGCTGAAAGACAAAGCGACCGTGCGCGTGAACGTGTCGCTGGGTGGCGGTGTGGTCGAGCTGCTGGCAACAGGGCCGAAGTGGTACGACACGCGCGCAGAAAAAGGCGGCGGCGGGGCGATTGATCTTGCGATGCACCTGCTGCGGCTCGATTTCGTTTCCGCCGTGAAGCGGTTTGAATGAGTGTTTGAGTATGAGAGTAAATGAGTATATGAGTAATTCCGACCGGGCGAGGGAGTTGGCGGCATTGAAGGTGGCCGCGCGGGCCGCGAAGGACTGCAAGGTGTACGTGCCCCGGAATCTGACCATGTTCCGCATCGTCTGCTGTCCAGCAGCACCAGCTCCGGGCGCTGCTGGACAGCAGACGATGACCGCTGAGCTGGACGCCCTGCGGGAACGCATCACAGCCGATGGCCGTCATTGGCGCGCCCTGATCGGGTTCGCGACGCTGATCCGTAACCGGCTGGCCGCGTCGAGGTTGTCGCGGCGGGAGTACGCGGACGATTTCGCGTTCCTGCGCATCGAGCTGGCGGCAGGGATCGGTGTCGGCCATGCGGCACTGATTGAGTATGGCGTGCGCAGCGGGCGGGAGCGGCACACGGTCGGCGTCGTCACCGGCCGATGGGAAGATGCCGAGCTGCACGACGTGCGGGCGTGGGAGGAAGGTCAGCCGTGCCAGATTGCCGAGGCGTGGCAGTGGATCGAGCGCACGGAATTGGACGCGATGCCCGAGCTGCGCGAGGCGCAGCGGGGTAGGGCGCATGTACTCAATTGAGTAAGTAAGTAATCATCGCAATTACTCAACTGATCGCACCGCCTCGCCTCGCACCGCCCGTTCCTGCGCCGCAGCCGTTCGCTTTCGGACATGTTCAAGCCGTTGGCTGGTCAGCACGGCCAGCAGCGCCTCGACGCTCTGTTTCTTGTCGTAGATGGCTTCCTGCAAGTAGTTCGACACACCTTGCGCACGAACGAAGTCCACCCACAGCGCACGCTCGCTGACGCGCGTCAGCTCGTTGTTCCAGTCCGCCGACTGGAACCTGCGGGCAGCTTCCGTCGCCAGCATTTCGTTCACCGACAGGGTTTCATATGCACCAACTGGAGGGCCGGGCAGGGCACCGAAGCTGTCAGCATCCGACAGATAGTCCTCGACGGGTTGCCCGGCCTGCTGGGCGAGCAGGAGCTGCATGTTTCCGGCCGCCGCTTCTGCCGGGGCAATCGCACCATCCGGCGGCGAGCCGCCCGGCGGCACGTTGCCGAACACGATTTGATGCTGTTCCTTCGTGTCGGCGCCGAGGATCGCGTCGAGGCTCTTGTCCTTGAACGGGTACGCCTTGCAGAAGAAGGGCGCGGGATCGGTCTTGTAGCCGACGCCGACAGCTTGCGGGCGCGCATTGCCAGTGAAATCGCGGGGAAGCTGGCCGGGGTTCACCGACCGCAGGCGACTGGCGTGCTGGCTGAAATTCGTGATGCGCTGCTGCCCGGCATCCGGCACGGCATAGATGAAATGCAGGTGCGGGTCATAGGAGGCATATGCCGTGCCGCCGGTGGTTTTCGCGGACGTGCCGCCCGCGTAGCCGATGAGCTGCCCAGCCTTCACTTCCTTGCCGACCGCCGCGTCAGGCGCGAATGAGGACATGTGGTAATAGGTCATCGTCTGGCCGTTCGGACGGCGGATGACCAGCACATTGCCCGCACCGCGCCACGTGTCGCGCGTGGTCACTACGCCATCGGCACCGGCATACAGCGGCGATCCGAGCGGTGCGCGGAAATCGAAACCATCGTGGGTGCGGCCCTTTCGGAAATCGGCATTGATGCCGAACCGTTCCGTGACCAGCTCGTGGTCCGTCACGTCCACCATGCACGACTGCGCCCATGCGGGCGCGGCGGTCGAGGCGACGGCAAGCAGCGGCGTCAGGAAAGCGGCTTTCGCATTCACAGGGCACCCCGGAAGCTCATCATGCAGAAGCCGAGCACTTCATTGTCTTCCGCGTTGGGATCGTCGGGATGCGTCACGTTCAGCTCGTTTTTTCCGCCGAGCATCGCGCTACGAAAGCCTGCGCCGAACTCGTCGTCCCATGCTTTCAGACCGGCGGCCGCAACCAGCTTACCGTGCCCGGATCGGTCGATAACGAACGTCACCTGCAAGAACTCATCGTTCTTGGAAATGTGGTCGATGCGCTTCACGGGCACGCCGTAGGCGGCGACGTTCGACACTGGCACCGATTGGCCGGTGATAGGGATGCCCGCGCGTTCGAGGGCGACAAGCGCCTTGTCGGCGGCCACGTTGCATTCCAGCACTTCGGACAGGCTGGCGGGTTCGGCCGCCATCGCGGCCGCAGGCGCGGCCAGCAGGACCGCGAGCAGGGCAGGGGGGATGATCTTGGTCATGCGCGCATCTCGCACAGGATGGGAGCAGCGGGGCCGCCGTGCTGGCGGATCGCGGCCGGGGACATGGCCTGTAGGCCGTTGCGGTCATCGAGCAGCAGCCGCACGAACGCGGGGCCGATGGGTTCCATCTGCGCGGCGTCGATGAACCGCTGCGCGTCGGCCGCTCGGATGACGTAGTACAGGTGCAGCGCCCCAGCCTCGCGCGTGGCTTCGAGCTGCGCGGCCGGGATGCCGTAGACCGTGACGCCGGGCTGCACGGCAGGGCCATCGACCGTCACGCCGTAGCGTGCAAGCACGCTTTCTGCCTTTGACGCATGCAGGCGGCATTCCAGCGCATCGGCCAGCGTCGGTTCCGCCGCGTGCGCGCTGGACACGGCCGCGAGCAGAGCGAGGGGCAGGGCCAGCCCGCGAGCGAGGCCGCGCTTGAGCCGGGCCGACAGGCGGCAACGGAGACGCAGCACGGCCAGCACATCGGCGGGAACGGGTTGCAGCGGGTACGACATGACAAGCTCCTTGCGCCCGAGGCGCGGCAGTCAGGGGGACGGGGTGGCGCGACCAAACCGCGCGAGAAGCGAGTACGAAAGGCAGCAAGCCGCGACAAAGAGTACGCAGGCACCGAGGACGATAAGGGGGACTAACACCAAGGCAGACAGAACCGGGGCCGGGTTCCCCTCGACGGCGGGCACCACCATAACGGGCCGCATTGCTTCAAGGCTGTGAGTGACACCGAAGTAAATAAGAGCTGCCGATAGAGATAGCAGGACAATCCAGATAACCGCGACGATGCCCACGTTCCGGTAAGAATGAGGCCCGCTGAAAAGATGCCGGACTATTGTCAGTGTATCGGCGGCCAGCCGCTCGCTTTCGTTGAGTGCGCTCATGGCGAAAATCTCCGGTCAGGGGGACGGATCATCGTCGGGAAAGATGGCCTGTCCGCTGTTGACGAGCTGGTCGGAAATGTCGGGAATCCAGCGAGCGACCGCCGGTTCACGCTCCTGCACAGTCGGATCGAGATGCGGCGGGCAACGCAGTACGGACCCGATCAGATCATCGCAGCGGTCGTTGTAAGCGTTGACTGCGGCAATCCGGACGTGAGGCGGTGCATCTCGCATCGCCTCCATCAATGCCGCCCCTGTCGCTGCGACGGCTTTCAGCGCATACGCCAGATCGTCGCGTTCGCGTTCCAACGCCTGAAAGCGTGGGGTCATCTCCTCGATGGCTTCATTCCACCCGTCACGCCGACCCTCAGCGTATTGGTGCTGTTGTGCGGCAACGCCTTCGTACAGCCCGCGCTCGTAATCGAGATGGCTCATGGGTTACTCCTTTCCGGGCGTTGCGCCCTGTTCGTTCGCTGAAAGCGGTGGGGCCAGTCGGCGGAGGCCGCTGTTTCCTTGCGGGCGAGGGGCGGGACCAGCCGGGCCGATTCCGGCATCCCCTTGGCCGCGCCCGCCCGGCGAGCTGGGCGGCGGCAGGCGAGGCGTGACGCCTTGCCCGCCGCCGCTCACGGGCTGATTTCCGCCGCCACCACCACCGCTACCACCCCCGTCACCACGCGGGCCGCTGCCCGGCAATGGCCGATTTCCGCCGCCGCCGCCGAGCTTCTTCTGTTTGTCCTTGTCCTTGCCCGGCACGCGACCGTAGGCGTGCGCGCGGGCAAGGCCGGTGCGCATCTCACCGAGTGCGGAGGTTTCCCCGAGGTCCGCGACGCCGCCACCGATCCATTGCAATACCTTGTCGGGCAGCACCTGTGGCAGCCCGAAGCACATGTAGAAGATCGGCAGCAACATGAGCGCGAAGGCGTACATCCACCAAGTGAAGGTGAAAAACTCGCTGATCGCGCCGACCGTGCCGGTGCTCGTGACGATGGCACCGCGCATCGCGAAAAAGCCCTTCGATGCGAAGTTTACAAGCGGGTCGGAAATCAGGATGCCCGCGAACAGGCCGATGACCGCCAGCACAGGCCGCGCGAATAGCGACATGAGCAGCAGATAGCCTTGCCGCTGCGAGCCGATAAACGTCTTGTCGGGCGTCATGTGCATGACCGCCCACAGCGGCGCGGCAAGCAATGTCTGAATGACGGAGAGAACCCACCCGCAGATCACCAGAATGAACAGCGCATAGGGCAGCGAGGGCAGGAACACGCCGAAGTAGAAGGCCAGCGTTTCCAGCCGCATTTCCAGTTCCGCCAGCGGCGGAATGATGACTTCCTTGATCCAGTCCCAAATCGGATCGACGACTTTATCGGCTTCGAAGCCGTTGCCCAGCACCTTCGTTCCGCCGATGACACCGGCCGCCACGCGCACGACCGTAACCGCTGTGAGCAGCGTTGTTTTCATCGTTTGCGCGGCTCCCCGCGTCGCGCTGAAATAGTCGCCGACGCACTTCATGCGGTTGAGGCTTCCACCGATCAGCCCGGCCGTGCCGCACCAACCGCCCGTGCCATCGCTGCCGTCCGCACCCACGGCAATGTCTACGATGTCCTCCATCCTGCGGTTGACCCAGCTCGACATCTTCGCGTCCATGTCGGCTTGAATCTGGCCCACGTTCACCGCCGCCATCGGGTCGGTCGGGATCGCGGAAGTCAGATCGTCCGGCTTGATGTCGCCAGAGGTGTAATCGTCGTGCGACTCTGCCTTGCGCGTGATGTCCGCGACGAGGCCGACCGAATTGGCGAGCATGTCGGACGCCGGGCTGTTGGGCAGGCCGGTCAGGCTTGGCTCGGTCACGCTCCCCACGGACTCGGAGAACGTCGCAGACAGTTGCGTGCGGACCAGCCCGACCTTTTGCAGCCAGCCGCCTGCGGTCGCCCAGCCCTCGTTTGTCAGGGAGGCAACATAAGCACTCAGCCCCGATGCCATCGCACCTTGCCGGGATGCAATGCTGCTTTCGAGGCCCGCGACGACCTTCTGTTCGGCTTCGGACACAATGGCATTGAACTGCGCAGAGCTGACGCTATCCCAGCCGGGCTTTGACACATCATCGGGCCAAGTAATCACCCAGCGGTCGATTGCGCCCATCATTTCAACGGCCGCGCGCTTCTTTTGCTCCATCGCTTGCGCACGGACCTGTTCCGTCGCTTGCGCCGTCGCGTCGTCGCGAGGCTGGGCGTGGTACTCGGCGACCTTCACTGTGCCGCAAATGGGGGCGCCACCGGCCAGATTCGTCGTCCGGTTCCGGTCCTTGATCTCGAACACGTATTCGCGTCGGCCTCCGGCATTGAACACGCGGTCGGGCTCGCTATTGGCACGCACCTGCGGCGTGTTTCCGCCGAAGCCTGCAAAGATCGAATTTGCAGCGTTCGCGCAGTAGCTCGCCGCGACATACTGCCGGGCGAACTGGCGCAGCCCATACTGGCTGCCAGGATCATTGACGGTTGCGATCAAGCCTTCGGGCTTGAGCAGCCCGAGCGTGACGCCCTTGTCGTAGACGGCATTTGCGAGGCCCACGCCCCACAGCGCGACCATGAGGCCGAATAGCTGGATGAAGCTAAAGCCGCTTGCAGTCGGCAGCAGCGATGCACCACCTGCGACGATTCGGACTGGCGTCCAGAGCGACGACCAGTTCCGCCCCATCGCCTGGCCGTCGTTGGCGGTATTGATCACGCCGACCACGGCCACGTAGGAGACGATTAGCGTGCCGACGACGAGAACGCCGGAATTGAACACGCTGAACATCGACGCAAGGATGTTCGCGGTCGCGCTTACGGTGTCAGGATCGCCGCCCGCCGCGAGCTGGTCAATGACCGGGCCGAAAATCTCGCGCAGGATCGCCACCGACTGATCGGTGCAGGGTTCGCCCGTATCTGGGCAAGGGCTGAATGGCATTGGCATAGGCGGCAATTCCACGCTACGCGCGCGTAGCTTTAACGCGAGGATTGCACCGATTTTTCTAGCTTGCAATAAGTGGCTTTATGGTGTGCAGAGGGTGGCATTTTTAACGAACGGAATTGATGGCTTCTGCTTGCTGTTTACGCTGCATTTCCAGCACTTCATCAAGTGACTTTCCGTGTAGGTTTTCGCACCCATAATCGGCCGGGTAAGTCTGGCAATGCTGATGTAGATCGACTACGGACTGCGCCGCCAGTCGCGCGGTTTCCAGCTTTGCAGCCTGCGCGTCGGCGAGCTGCTGCGCCTGTGCATCGGCCTGCGTCTGCATCTCCGCCCGACCTGTGCGCCATGTATGTGAGGTGGCCACGTAGACCGCCACGGCGATGATGAGGCCATAGACCACGACCCCGCCGCTCCGGCGCGGGTCGATGCGCCGCGCTAACTCGTTCACGTCCCAAGCCATGCCGCTGCCCTCGCTGTTGCCTGCTGGCAAGCGTAGCAGTTCAGGGCAGGAAAAAGAGGCCAGCGAGCACGCCGACAATCACGCCGAACGCCAGCCCAGCTTTCGCAAACCGGAGGTCTAAAATCCGCACCTGTTCCCAGCTCTTGCCCGTCGCGTTCTTGTTCCAAGCCATGCCGTCACGCCTCACATATACAGGGGTTCAACGCGCAGCACTTCATCGACCGAGCGTTCCGCGATGTTGCCAATGAACAGGCATTCGTCGGCAGTCAGAGCACGCATGTCGGCTGGGCCGAACAGCTCTTGCCGCGTCATGCTCGTGCTTTCCGTCTCGCTTGTGGACTCGCTGCGACTTGCGCTGCCGTGCAGGCCGGTCGGGTTACTGCGGGACTCGGAATAGCTCGCGCTGCCCGTTGTCACTGTCACGTCCATTTGTCCTAAAACGGACTGGATCATGCGCAGCGTTTCGGTGTCCTCGGTACGGTAGATGATGCGCTGCCGGAAGTTTTGCAGTATCGCGTCCGATGCCTGCCTGTTTCCGCCCAAGGCTTGCGTCAACGAGGCGACGCCTTGCATGGAAACAATGCCGACCGTCTTTGTGCTGCGGCTCTTGTCCCAAAAGTCGCCATCGGACACGGGATCAATGATTGCTTGGTATTCGTCGCAGATGAACGCCACATGCCGCTGCTGATCCCACTCGGGATGTTGCTTGCGCTCCCGCATCATCGTGAAGAATCGCAGCTTTATCAGCAGGTAAGCGAAGCGTGCGCCTTCCTTGCCGTACTTCGTGACCGGCAAATTGACGATGAACACGGCCCCGTCTCGGATCAATTCCGATAGATCGGCCTCGCCCTGCACGCTGGCTTGCGAGAAGGCATCTACAAGGTCGGGATGGTTGAACGGCGACAGCACGGAATTGATGGTTCCCATGATGTTGCGTTTCAGCTTTTCATCATGCTTGTTCCAGACTTCCACAAAGAACCGTTGCGACTGCAAGAAAAGGCGCTGTTGCCGGTCTGTCATGCTCTCGATTTGCTCGGCTCCGGCGGCAAGTAGCTTGTCGCGCACGCTGTCATAGAACACGGCTTCATAGCACCCGGCGATGCTGTAATTCGGCGGATCGAGCAGATTCAGGAGGTTGAGTGCGTGCCGACACGACTCGACGGCAGAATCAACCCAAAACGCGCTGTCGCCGTGGCCCTGCCCTTCGGTGAGAAAACAGCTTTTCAGGTAGGACGCGGCGACTTCCGGCGTGCATCCCCGGAACAGGTTCAACGTCATGCCGCCGTCGCCCACGATCTTGACTGACCGGCCGCAGGCTTCAGCGATCTTCTCCGCCGTGTCCCGGTAATCTGTTTTTATGTCGAAAATCAGCGCGCCGGGGCTCTGTTGCAGCACACGAGAGAGCAGCGGATTGACGGAACGGGTTGTCTTACCTGAGCCGATGCCACCGAGTACCAGAATGTTCTTTGCGGCATCTTCCGGGCTTAGCTCAATGGGCGCACCTTCGGGCGTCGGCCAGCCCGAATTGTCGGGCTTTCGCGCTTGCAGAAAGCCCGTCGAATGGCCGATGAAAAGCCCTTTGAAATCGTGCCGCCATGCCTCGCGCTGCGCGTCGTCAACGTCCTGCGTTGCTGCTGGCTGGGTTGCGGCTTCTTTGTCCGCCTTCCGGTCGCGCCAACCAAGATATAGCATGTACGCGATACTGACGGGGATACCGGTCCAGAGCGCCAGATTGAAAGCGTACCCTGCGCGGGCCATTCCGGACGGAGCGAACGGCCATGTGCCGATCCAGATTCCCAGCCACGCGGCCAGCACGAACAGAACGACACGCGGCAGCATCACATACTTGAACCATTGCGCGTTCCCGCGCTCGCCGACTTGGATTTCAGGCATAGCTCATTCCCTTAAGGAGCGCCGCGCCCGGCCGCGTTGAATTCAAGCTCCCGCCTGCGATGCAGGCTTGCGGCGCGGGCGCTTCTGGCGGGCGGTATCGCCGCGCATTGCAGCTTTCACGGCTCGCACGGGCGGTTGTTCGATGCCCTTGGCTTTCATCCGCTCGATGATCTGATCCAACGTGTAGCCCTTGCCGGCCATTTCTTTGATCCGGCCGCGCAGGGCTTCGACCAGCTCCGCAGCGGTGGCCGGGCGCTCGCCTGCGGGCACTTCTGGCGCGGCAGCGAACTCCTGATCGAGCGCGCGGAAAATGTCGGGTTCGTAGGTCTTGCGCCTGGTCGCGGCCATGTCTGCCTCGCTTGGTGTTGGGATGATGTCAACTGTACCCGGCCGTTACCACGATAGCGCAGGTATCGAAATCATCGGGCTTTCGTGTCGTCTAGTCAACAAACCGCCGTTGTGGTATACACGAGACATGCTAAACGCTCGCCGCCATTTGATTTTGCTTTGTGCCCATTGTCGCGGCATACCGTGCCGCCATTGTTTTGCACGGCGACATATAAAGAGCGCGGGCAAGCTGTGTTTTGCCCGACCGTCCGCAAGCGGACAGTCAGGCACCGGCCGGTTCAATTCGGGCGTTCGCCCTCATTTCACCAGCCTAAACAATCTTGCTCAGGGCTTCGCCCCGAGACCCCGCCGCCTTGCGGCCAGTCATTGCGGCGCTGCCGCCAGATGGAGCGTTCGCGATGGCGCGCAAGAAGTCTGAAACGCGCAAGCGCACTGTCGTTGCCTATGCGCGCATGACGCCCGAGGAATATGCGGACGTGCAGGAGAAGGCGGCGGCATCGGGGAACACGGTGTCGGCATTCATCCGGGCCGCGTCGCTTGGCCGGAAGCTGCGCGACCGGCAGGACCGCTTAGCAGTCGCGGAAGTCGTGGGCGTGGCGGCAGAAATGCGGCGGCTGGGCGGCCTACAAAAACACCTTTTCTATGAAGGCGGCAAGGCGCGAAGCGCCGAGTATTCGGCCGTGCTTGCGGCATTGAAAGCGGCGGGCGACGAGCTGACATTGGCACTCAAGCGGCTTGGACCGGACGAGGCCGAAATGGGCCGAGACGACGAGGCCGGGCCTGATGATTATTGAGCTTTTCGGCAAGCGCAACGATGGCGGCACATCGTTTCATTCGGCGGTGTCTTACATCGCCAGTCTGCGCGACCAGATCGACCCCGAGACCGGGGAAGTGATCGACCGGGGTATGGTGACGACATTCACGAACTGCCATTCGTTGGAAACGGCGGCGATTGAAATGTGGGGAACGTCCGCCTTGAGCGCACGCATCAAAGACCCGGTTTTCGCGGGTGTGCTTAGCTGGCAGTCGGGCGAGAACCCAACCGATGAACAGATGCACGAGGCTGGACTTCTGCATCTGAAAAATCAGGGAATGGAGGGGCACCAGTATGTCATGTCCGTGCATCGGGACACCGACAATGTGCATATTCACTTTGTTGCCAATCGTGTGCATCCTGAAACCGGCAGGGCTGCCGGTTTGAATCACAGCTATATGACGGCGGTTCGGTCAGCTCGCGAAATCGAGATTGCGCAGGGCTGGCAGCATGTCGAACAAGGCCCGTTCATGGTGCGCGAGCATGACGGGGAAAAGGTTGTCGATTACCGGCACGCGAGCGCGAAGGAGCGCATCGCAGAGCGTGAAGCGAAGCGCGGGAACAAGCCGGATCAAGCGCGCAAGATGGAGGCGTTCAGCGGCAAGGAATCGCTGGCGTCATACGTGCAGGGAGAGCCGAAAAATGACGCGCTGGCGGCACTGGATAAGGGCGGCGACTGGCAAGCCTTGCACAAGGCGCTTGGGGTGCATGGTCTAGCGATCAAGCCCAAGGGGCCGGGCTTCGCGATTCACAGCACGCGCGATCCTGCGGCGGTCCCGGTCAAGGCGTCCACGATGGCGCAAGCCTTGGGCGGTGCCCGGCTGAAATCGAAGCTGGGCGAGTATCAGGAGCCGACGCCGGAGATTGCACGCACGGAACCGCGCCGGGAATACGTGAAGGAGCGGCCGAAGCGCGATCCCAAGATGCGCGAGGAACAGCGCGATGCGCGGGCGTTCGAGCGGGCGAAGCTGCGCAGCCGCTATGACAGCTATCGCACCGACTGGAACGCAGCGAAGGCCCCGGCCCGCGCCGACATGTACGAAGGCCAGCAGCGGCGACGCCGCGAATTGGCGACGAAGGCGAAGGCACAGCGCGAGCGTATCCGTGAAAGCGGCTTGTCGCCTACCGAACGCCGGGCGTTCTACAGCGTCGCGGCAATGCAGGCGGCGGCCGAGCGTAAGGAGCTGGCCGAGGCGATCAAAGCCGAGCGTGAGACGTTCAGAAAAGAGCGGCCGCAGGACTATCGGAGCTGGGTTGCGGATCGCGCGCAAGAAGGCGACCCGGCCGCCATCCGACAGGTCAGGGGCTGGGCCTATGCCGACAAGCGCAAGGCGCGGGAAATCGAGCGTGCCGACGCAGTAGCCGAGAACGGGCCGCACTTGGCCGTCAGCGACGGCCAGGTGCATGATCCGGCCCCGCCGCGCCGGTTGTCGGAGCGCGTGAGCTGGAACGTGGATCGCGACACCGGCACCGTGGCGTACCAGCTCGACGGCCGCGACGCATTCAGGGATTCCGGCCGCAGGATCGACTACACGACCGAAGGCCAGCGCGATGCCGACGCTATCGAGGCCGGGCTGTTGCTCGCGCGCGAGAAGTTCGGCGGCACCGCGCTGAACATCACCGGGCCGGACGAGTTCCGGCAGCGCGTGCTTGCCGTTGCCGTGGAACGCGGGCTTGACGTTCGATTCAGCGATCCCGAGCTTGAGCGCCGCCGCATCGAGGGCCTGCGCGAGCGGCAGGAAGCGCGTCGGACGCCCGGCCAGCGGCCGGACTGGACGCGGCACAGGGGAACCATCGCCAGCGACGGCGGAAGCCCGCAGCGGCCGCCAGAGGCTCCGCAGGAGCCGCCCGCGCGCAGGATGACGGCCGAGGAAGCAGCGGCTGCCCTTGCCCGGCCCCGACCCGTGGAGCCGGTGCAGGAGGTCGTGGAGGCGTTGGCGATCCAGCAGGCGGGCGAGGCGTACCGGCAGCAGCTCGAACGTGAGTTCCGCGAACGATACGGCGAGCGGCCAGACCCGGCGCAGGCTGCGGGCCGGATTGATCGCTGGATGGCGCGGCAGAAAGCGAACCTATGGGATCGCGACCACGGCAACGCCCAGATCGACGTGCAGGTGCAGGAGCGCATGGCGCACTTGCGCAGCGACGCGCCCGACGCCCGCGAGTTCCGCGCGCGGGAGTGGAAGGCGGCCGAAGCGCAATATGGCCGGGAGCATGAAGAATGGGCCAGAGACCGGGCCGCCGCGCTCATGGCAGCACCAGAGCAGCAGGGCGACGACGCCCGCGCCCGGCGCGAGGCCGAGGTTCGCGCGCTTGCAGAGAAGCAAAAGCAGCAGGCCGCCGAGCGCGAGCAGCAGCAGGAGCGCGGCCGGGATGACGACAACGACAACACCCCGGAGGTGTCACGATGAACACAGACCATGAAATGGTGACGCTGGCCGATTACCCGGTGCTGGCCGAGATTGCCGCTGGCGAGCGCATCGCCGAGGCCCGCGCGACGCTGGACGGCGAGCAAGCGCCTTTCGCGACGTTCGCCGCCGTGCTGTTCGACTACCTGCGGCTGCCGGTGATGGCCGGGCCAGTTACAGCCCGGCACGCTGAAATCGACCGTCATCGCGCGATGACGGCCGCGCTGAAAGCGCCGATCCAGTCCGCACGGAGGCATTGACCATGCTCGACCACCCTGCCCTGCCCGTGTTCGGCCGCGAAGTCCTCGCGGCGATCTTCCGCGATTGCGACGGTCCCGGCCTGTTCGGCGTCAGCGACGAGCTGACGCGCGAGTTGGGCGACGCTTCGCGCTACATCGTCGCTCTGTCCGGGCGGCCCGATGCTGGACCTGCGGCGGTCTGGATCGACTTCGGCGACGTGGACGCCGCCGGGCTGCGGCAGCAGCGCGGCGAGTTCCGGGCGCGGTGGATTCCGGTTGATGGGAAGATCGTCGGCGAGGTCGCGGCATCGCTCGACGGTGTGCCGGTGGCTGACTTCGGCGCGTTCGCGCGGGCGTTTGCCCCGTACATCTACGCGGACCTGCCGGGCGTCAGCGGCCCGGTCGTGCAGGCG
>NZ_JABFFS010000002.1:0-101644 GCF_013112235.1 Xanthomonas euvesicatoria | reverse complement strand
TGGCTAATGACAGCCAAAATTCTGTAAGGGTCACAACCACGCTGACGCGCCAGCAGCACGCCTACCTGGAGCACATTGCCGAACAAAATGGCGTGAAGGTTGCATGGCTGGTACGTCGCGCTGTGGAAAACCTGATTGAACAGGCGCAAGTCCCCCTGTTTTTACTTGATATCAGAGAGGGGCGCTCGAATGCGTAGCGTGGAACTATTCACCGGCTGCGGCGGCTTGGCGCTGGGTTTGTCCCGCGCCGGTTTCCACCATGAATTGATGGTGGAATGGAACGGCGACGCGGTGGAAACCGTACTGCACAACCGCCGCCGCCGTATCAAGCATGTAAGCGAATGGCCGCTGGAAAAGGCGGACGTGCGCGAGGTAACTTGGCGTCGCTTCGGCGGCCTTGACCTAGTGGCAGGCGGCCCGCCCTGTCAACCCTTCTCAATCGGCGGCAAGCACAAGGGGCAAGGTGACAACCGCGACATGTGGCCGGAAGTGATTCGCGCCGTGCGCGAGATTCGCCCGCGCGGCTTCTTGTTCGAGAACGTGCGCGGCCTGGCCCGGCCGGCCTTCGCCAACTATCTGCGTTGGATCATTGCGCACCTCCACCATCCAGAAATCACCCGCTTGGACGGCGAGGATCACGCGCGCCATACGCGCCGCCTGGAAGCCTCGCGCCTGGCCTCTGCCTATCGCGTCATCGTCGTTCAGGTGAACGCAGCAGACTACGGGGCCGCGCAGAAGCGCCATCGCGTCATCGTCGCCGGCATTCGCTCTGACTTGGCTTGTGGCTTGGCCACGCCCACGCCCACGCACTCGCGCGAACGGCTGCTGTGGGATCAGTGGGTCAGCGGCGAGTATTGGAAGCGTCACGGCCTTCGCCAGCCGGCCGATGCGTTCATTCCCTCCACCGATGCCGCCGCAGTTCGCGCACTGCGCGCCTTGCGTGTGGTGCCTAAGGGAAAGCCCTGGGTGACAACTCGCGATGCCTTGATGGGCCTGGGCGAGCCAAACGGGAAGAGCAACCACGTCTTTCAGGACGGCGCCCGGGTCTATCCGGGTCACACTGGAAGCCCGCTCGATCAGCCCGCCAAGGCGCTGAAAGCGGGCGATCATGGCGTGCCTGGTGGCGAGAACATGATGGTTCGGGACGATGGCAGCGTGCGTTACTTCACCACGCGCGAGGCCGCCCGCTTGCAGGGCCTACCCGATACCTACCAGTTCCCGCGGTCGTGGACGGAAAGCATGCGCCAGCTCGGCAACGCCGTGCCGTCGCAGCTCGCCGAGGCTATGGGCACTTGGATGGCCGAGACACTAGCCACTGCGCCGGCCTCCGACATTGAGGCGGCTTGAATGGCGAAGGCTCCGAGACTTCGCCCCGAGCAAACGGTAATTGTCGAGGTGCGCGAGCGGCTGGCCCGTCTGCGGGAAATCTTGCCCACGCTGTCGCGGCCGGCCGCCACGAAAACGATGGCCGAGCTGCTGGCGCTGACGGGCGAGATCGAGGAAGCCCGAAGCAACCTTGATCCGATCAAGGAACCGGGTGCCTCGTTCGATCCCGCCAACCCGGACACCGCCGGCCGTCTCGTGGCGCTGGCCCTGGTCGCCCAGGACAGGGTGCCGCTGGCGCGCATCGCGCGCACCTACGGCTCTGGCGTCTATGCGATCTATTATCACGGCGATCATCCAGCCTATGCCGCCGTGTCGGGCACCGAAACGCCAATCTATGTCGGCAAGGCCGACCCCAAGAGCGCGGACGCGCGCACATCGCGCGAACAGGGGCCGCAGCTTTACAGCCGTCTGGTCGATCACCGCCGGATGATCAAGACGGTGGGCGGCTACGCTGCCGACCAGGGCCTGCCGCACTCGCTCAAGGTGGACGATTTCACCTGTCACCGCTTGGTTTGCGCCACCAATGCGCAGCTCGTCGCCGAACGGCATCTGATTCGCACCTTCCGGCCGATCTGGAACAACGAAATGGGCATCTGCTGGGGAATCAGCAAGCATGGTGACGCGGCCACCACGCGCGCGAATAAGCGTTCTCCGTGGGACGTGATGCACCCCGGCCGGAACTGGGCGATGGCTGAAAGCCTCGAAGACAAAATGTCCCCGGACGTCATCACCACGAGGATCGCGGAACACTTCGCGGCCAACCCGCCTCATCGCAGCCGGGCGCGCATCGTTCGTGGCTTCCTGAGCGACTTCGCCCAGAACGCGGCCATGACCCCATCTGAGGTCGTGGACGATGATGATGCAGTGGCGGCCACCGTCAGCGGTGAGCTTCCGCCCACGGAATAAGCACGTGTTGGGGTTCAGCCGACATACGTATAAAAATAACTCGCAGAATCCGATTTCTTTTGTGAAAACATGAAGTTGCCGGATAAAACGGCGCTTCCATCGGCTCATCCACTACCTCGTCCCTTTCGAAGTTCGGCACGCTGCAACTGTCTTTCGGCGAGTGTGCGCGGCCGGTCGGTCACCGGGTGTGTAAAGGAACGCCGCCGCCCCATGTCCCGAGGTCTTGACCATGCGTGTCATGCCAGCAGGCGATCGGCTCGTGCTCGCTCTCGTGAAGCCGGGGGCATCCGACTATTACCCACCCTGCGGATTCTGTGAGTTATTTTTCACGTATGTCGGCTGAACCCCAGGAACGGCTGAACCCCAGGAAGGTACGACGGTCCACGGCGGTTCTCCATCGCATGGCGCGCGGCGATGCGATGCCGGACACAGGGCGGCCGTGGAACGTCGCGCCGCAGTGCGGGCAGCGGCAGCGCCCGCATCGATCCAGATACCTATGTCCCGTTTGCACACTTCTGCGTTGCGGCACATCGAAACGTCAACCGTCGTAGCAGAACCGAGCACGACCACTGGCGAGCGCAAACCGGTTCCCGCAGGCTGCGCGACTCGCGGCTCGTGCCACGCCGGGTCAAAGGCGGCACGCAGCCACTGTCATGCAGTACACCAGGGACATCCGATGAACCTCTCTCTTCGCACCATCGTGGCGATCGCCGTTGCCGCCTGCGTGCCGCCGTGCACGGCCGTGGCCGCCGACTGGTACATCGCGCCCACCGGCAACGACGGCAATCCCGGCACTCGCGCCGCCCCCTTTGCCAGCGTGATGGCTGCGCAGGCCGCCGCGTCCAGTGGCGATACCGTCTACCTGCGCGGCGGCACCTATCGCCTGACCAACGCCAACATCAGCGTGGTGCGGCAGCCCTACGCCGTGGTCAACGAGATCACCAAGCCCGGCATCGCCTATGTCAACGTCGCCAACGAGCGGCCGGTGTTCGACTTCTCTGCGGTGACGCCCACCGGCCTGCGCGTGGCCGCATTCCGGGTGGCCAGCAACAACTGCGTCTTTCGCGGATTCGAGGTGGTGGGGGTGCGGATCACCATTGCAGACCGCCTGACCCAGTCCGAAGCATTCCGCGTTGACCGCGGCAACGGCAACCTGTTCGAGAATCTGGCGATCCACGACGGCCAGGCGATCGGCTGGTACCTGGTTTCCGGCAGCGACAACCGGGTACACAACGTCGATGCCTATAACAACCGCGGACTCAATGCCTTCTCCGATGGAAACATCGACGGTTTCGGCGTGCACCCGACGCTTGCCGGAAGCACCGGAAACCTTATCGAAGGCAGCCGCGCATGGTTCAACAGCGACGATGGGTTCGACCTGATCAATGCTGCTGCCGCAGTCACCCTGCAACGCAACTGGTCGTTCTACAACGGGTACGACAGCGCATTCACCCCGCTGGGCAATGGCACAGGCTTCAAGGCCGGCGGCTACGGCCGCAACGGAAGCGATTATCCCAAGCCGGTGCCGCGCCACATCGTGCGGTTCAATCTGGCAGTGGGCAATCGATCCAACGGCCTCTACGCCAATCACCACATCGGTGGGCAGGAGTGGATCAGCAATACATCGATCAAGAACGGCCGCGCCAACTACGACATGCAATCCACCTTAAGCGACAACGTCACCGACGTGCCTGGATACGACCACCATCTGGCCAATAACTTAGGATTCGGAACGCGCATCGAAATGATCAACCTGGGGTCTGCAAGTGAGAACGATATCGGCCGCAATTCGTTCAATCTTCCCCTTGTCATCAGTGCAGGCGATTTCGTCAGCCTGGACGAGCGACAGCTCATGCGTCCGCGCCAGGCCAACGGCGACCTACCCATCATCACCTTCGCCACCCTGGCACCGGGCAGCGCCTTGATCGACGCCGGCGCCGATACCGGTGAGGCCTTCAACGGACATGCGCCGGACTTGGGGGCATTCGAGGCGCGTTGATCCGGACGATGGCGCCAGCCGCCTGGCCGACGGTCAGCGCCATCGTGCCCGGCAGGATTGATGCAAAAAACAGCCAAATCTTGCCCAACCGCCTGATAATTGAGGAATTATCACTCCGGCTTCCGGCACTGCGCATGCCGTCTGGTTCGATGCGCCCATCGCCAGCGCCGCGCGACGCCTGTCCGAGCTGGCCCGCGCGCATGCTGGACCGCGACCTCCACGCCTGGCGGTTTAGCGCTGGTCTCGCGCCATTTTATGAATTGTGATCGAGGACGAAGTAACGCGTTGCCGTAAAAGCAGCACTTCTCTAACGCGGCGATTACTTCCGATTTGGTGCGCCGCAAATTTACTAAAATTTTACTTTAATTTAACTATCAAACCAGAAGAAAGACCATGAGAAAATTTAAATCGAAGTACATGCTTGGCGCCTGCATCGTTGGAAGCATCGTTAGCGCGGGTGCAGCGGCGCAGGTCGCTGCAATAAACAATACTGGCCGTGCCGAGGCTATGTCTGCATGGGAAACTACGCTCAAGCACGAGGCTCCGGCTATGGAGGGCTGCTTTAGCTCGACATTTCCGGACATGGGGTGGCAGGCGGTACGCTGTGGCGCACCGCCGAAGTTGGTCATGAAGCCACGACACGTTGCCAGCGGCAACGTTCGTACCACCACCGACAACCGTGTGCTCATCACCGGCAATGGCGATGACTACGCTGCACGCACGGGCAGGCTCACCCACTCAGCCGTCGGTTCGTTCCCGAGCGTAAGCGGCGTGACCACTGGGGTAGTCCAATACTCGCTGCAAATCAATACCGACAACGACAGCAACCCCGCCGCTTGCGCGCAGTTCGGTTTTTCTTCGTGCAGGACCTGGCAACAGTACGTCTACTCCAGCGACGCCGACGAAGACTCAAGTAATGGCTTTGACCCGGTCATCTTCATTGAAAGCTGGGTATATGCGGACAGTACCTCGGAATACGATGCGGCGGGTTGCCCGTCCGGCTGGGATGCTTACGAAGGCAACGCTTGCGTGATTAACAGCGAATCGGTGCGAGTGCCTCTGGTGCCAGTTTCGGGCATCGCTGGTGTCAAGCTGACCGGTTCTGCGACCTCGGGGGGCGTGGATACCGTGTCGTTTTCGGTGAACGGAAGGGCCTACAGAGTGAGTCAGCGCGCCTCTACGGTGGATATCAATAAGATCTGGCGCCTGACCGAATTCAACATCTTCGGCAACGGCGCCAGAACTCAGACGGTGTCGTTCAATCGCGGCTCGCACGTCACGGTAAACGTAGCCGTAAACGATGGTACGACAAATGCCCCGACTTGCCTGGGCAATGCCGGCCAGACGTTCGAGCAGAACAACCTGACGCGCGGTAGTTGCTCCGTATTTGGTGGCGCTTCGCCCGGCATTAGCTTTCCTCAAAGCAACTGACTATTTGCGTCTGGGGAGGTTTCGTCCTTCCCAGACGTTACTTGTTCGCCAACGGGGCGCGGTGGCCGCAGCTGCGCCAGGAGCTGTTCCAGCGTGCTCAGACGTACCGTGGCCCGCAAGGTGTCCGCCTCGGCATGTTCCCGGCGCTGGCGCTCTTCGATCAGATCGGTCCGCGCCGCAGCCAATTCGGCGCGCACGCCTTCCAGCGCTTGGACATCTTTGGTCCAGCGCGCCTGCAGGCCTTGGTGCTCGGCGGCCGCCAGGCGCAGCGCGTCGCGCTCGCGCTGCTGGGCGTCGGCCCGCTGGCGTGTCTGCGTCAGTTCCCGCTCCAGCCGGGTATGGCGTTCCAGCCACTGGCCGTTTTCCCGGTTGAGCTGCATCAGGTCGTGGTTCTTGGCGGTCAGCGCCTCGTTGGCCTGCCGTAGGGCAACCTGCAGTTCCTGTACCTGGTGCTCGTGCCGGCGTTGTTCCTGCTCACGCTGGTCCTTGACCGAGGTGCGGTAGTGCTCCAGGGCTTCCCTGGCGTGGTCGTGCTTCTGCTCCAGGGAGCGGGCGTGGCTTTGGTGCTCCGCCAGTCGCGCCGTGAAGCCCGCGATCCGCTCCTCCAACTGAGCCAGTTCGGTGGTGCGGCGGGCCACCTCGCCCCTGGCGGCGTCGCCCGCCTCGCGTTCTGCCTGCAGTAGAGGGTCGGCAGGGATTCGTGTAAAACACAGCCAAAAGTGAGCTAACTCCCTGTCAGCTAAGGATTTCTCACGACGCACTGCCGACCCTCATGCCGGGCTACTGCTGCACGTGCGTCACCAGGTCAACACGGAGAGCCGCAATTCGGCGTCCACCTCGCGCTACACGTTGGCGACGTGTCAGGCCCGACCTATAGCACCGCGCATGGCCTGCTGGCCGCGCTTGGGCGCGTAGCGCGCCCAAGCGCGCTGCGGTGGCGTCATGAACGTGCCGACGCTCATCCGGCTTGATCCATCGTCACCAACTCAAGGGTGGGCGACCCAAGGCATCCAGGCGCTCTGCATCTTCAAGGATCGCAGCAGTTGTGCGCGGCGAGATGGGCTGTGCGTTATCCAGTCCATAGGCCTGCCGCGCAGCATCGGCGGCTAGAGCTTGACGCGTCCGCGGTGAGTACTCTTGCAGCCGTTGACGCGTGCTCTGGGCCAGCTCGGGCGCGATGACAGGCATCGCGGAAAAGATATCGCCGGGTGCGGGGTTGGCTAGAAATGCTGTCTCCAGGTCGCGCGCATTCGCATGGAGATCAGTTTGCGGATCCTCGATCTCGGCTCTGAATGCGGTTGTCCTGGCAAGCGCGTCGATTGCATCGCGCTTGTCGAAGCGTTCAATTACGTTGGTGGATGTTCCGTACGTTTCGGCCCAGTGCGAATCCCTTAGTAGAACGGCCGGACCGTCGCCCCACGAGTCGAGGACTACAGGTGATTCTTCCGCCTCTGCCGAGCTTGGTGGCTGGTACAGCGCATAGAGGTGGGTCTGCTCATAGTCGCGTACATTCATCATCTGCCCGCCATCCTCCATGCGAACCGCATGCCGACGTGCGTTAATCGCTGCATTGTGATCACAGTTGCCTGCCCCGGCAGCCAGCGCGCTGCCCGCCAGTAAATTTTCGTCATTTTCACCGAGACAGTAAGACAGGGAGCTGTAGGTGGCGCTCCGTCCGTTGCTGAGCCGCAGATCGCTATCGACATTGCCTCGTCCACGGTGCAAGGCGAGTCGTGTCTCGTGTACCGTCTCTGTCGCGTCGGCAAGGCGTTGACGGTCGCTCGCGTCTTCGATGGGTCTGCCGCTGAGTCGCATACCAAGCTGGTAGGCCGCCTGCTGAACTTCGTGCGGCTGTAGGGTTGGCTGCCGGAAGCGATCCCGTCTCGTTCCCGAAGAGCCGAGTGCCACCAAGCCATGCAGGCTGGGTGACATGGGCGCCTCGGGGGATGAAGGCGTAGAGGGCGTGGTCTGCTCTGTGGTGTGGGTTAAATAATGCTCAGGTGAACCCGCTACGGGTGAACCCGCCACGCTCGGCTTTGAACTGCATAGCCCCATCTTGATCTCCTGCAGTGACTGTAGAAGCAAGTTTGGCGGGGAGCGCTCCGCTTCGCTTCGCCTCACCGAAGGCATGGTTGGGACGGCGAAGCATTGACGCGGGGGATTCCCGAGCCTTCGCCAAGCGGCTGATCATTTGCCTGCCGGCATTGCACCGGCTGCGATGGCGTTTTCGGGTTCGCCAACGGAGTGCGCTGGCCGCAGCTGCGCCAGGAGTTGTTCCAACGTGCTCAGGCGCACCGTGGCCCGCAGGGTGTCCGCCTCGGCGTGTTCCCGGCGCTGGCGCTCTTCGACCAGTTCGGTCCGCGCCGCCGACAGTTCGGTGCGCACGCCTTCCAGCGCGTGGACATCGTCGGTCCAGCGCACCTGCAGGGCTTGGTGCTCGGCGGCCGCCAGGCGCAGCGCGTCGCGCTCGCGTTGCTGGGCGTCGGCCCGCTGGCGTGCCTGCGCCAGTTCCCGCTCCAGCCGGGTCTGGCGTTCCAGCCACTGGCCGTTTTCCCGGTTGAGCTGCATCAGGTCGTGGTTCTTGGCGGTCAACGCTTCGTTGGCTTGGCGCAGGGCGACCTGCAGTTCCTGCACCTGGTGTTCGTGCCGACGCTGTTCCTGCTCGCGCTGGTCCTTGACCGAGGTGCGGTAGTGCTCCAGGGCTTCCCTGGCGTGTTCGTGCTTGTGTTCCAACGATTTCGCATGGGCGTCGTGCTCGGCCAATCGCGCCGTGAGGCCCGCGATCCGCTCCTCCAGCTGGGCCAGTTCGGTGGTGCGGCGGGCCACTTCGCTCCTGGCAGCGTCGCCCGCCTCGCGTTCGGCCTGCAGCGCGGTCTCGCAGCGTTGCAGCTGCGTCCTGAGCGAGCCAGCCTCCTGCCGGGCCTGCTCCAGCGCTTGGGTGCGTTCCTGCAGCTGCGCCTGGAAGCGCGCCTGGGCCTGCGCCACGACCGTGTCAGCCTCGGCGTGCAACCGCTCGGCGAGGCGGGCGATGAGGTCTTGAAGTGCGTCGCTCACGCCCATCTTCGCGCCAACGCTTTGCCCTTCCTCCTCTTCCAACTCTCTCAGATAACGGTGGATGGTGGTCTTGGACCCCGTGTTGCCCAGTGCCACCCGCACCGCGTCCACGGACGGATGCGTGCCCGTGGCGCGCAGCCGATCGCGGGCGCGTTGCACATCGCTTTTGTACAGCCCGGACCTTGCCATCCGTCACTCCACGTATTTCGTAACGTATTACATACCATGTAATCACATACTCCTCAACGCATTAAATGAACCGTCGATAGGCGTTGAGCTCACGCGGGATAATCTAAGATTATCCAGCCTAAGGCCGATTTTTCGGCTAAGCTCGCACGCGGGCCAGTACACCCCGGCCCATCTAGCGACTGGGAGGGGCCGATGATCAGCGTTGGGCAGTACCTGGAAGCCGCCACCCGACCCAACACCGAACGCGCTTACGCTGCGGCAACCCGCCATTTCGAGATCGAGTGGGGTGGTCATCTGCCGGCGACCGCAGAGCAGGTGGCGCGCTACTTGGCCGCCTACGCCGGGCAACTCGCGCTCAACACACTCAGGCACCGGCTCGCAGCACTGGCCCAGTGGCACCAGGCGCACGGTTTCGCCGACCCCACGCGGGCGCCCGTCGTACGCAAGGTGCTCAAGGGCATCCAAACGGTGCATCCGGGTCAGGAAAAGCGAGCCACGCCACTGCAGCTCACGCAGTTAGGTCAGGTCGTGGATTGGCTCGATGGCGCCGCAACTGCGGCCGGAACGCGTGACGATGCGGCCGGTCGGCTCCGGCACATGCGCGATCGCGCCTTTGTACTGCTGGGCTTTTGGCGCGGCTTCCGCGGCGACGAACTGGTTCGCCTCCAGGTTCAGGATTTGGAGTTGGTGGCCGGCGAAGGCATGACCTGCTTCCTGCCGCACAGCAAGAGCGATCGCCGGCACGCCGGCACCACCTACAAGGTCCCGGCGCTGTCGCGCTGGTGCCCGGTGGCTGCCACCATGACCTGGGTCGCGGCAGCCGCCCTCCACGAGGGGCCACTGTTTCGCGCAGTCAACCAGTGGGGGTGGATTGCCGCCGCGCCACTCCACCCCAACAGCCTGGTGCGTCTGCTACGGCGGATCTTCCGCGAGGCTGGGCTGAGCTCTCCCGACGACTACAGCGGCCACTCGCTGCGCCGCGGCTTTGCCGGCTGGGCCAACGCCAACGGCTGGGATGTCAAGGCGCTGATGGAGTACGTCGGCTGGCGCGATGTGCACTCGGCGATGCGTTACATTGATGGGGGCGATCCTTTCGCACGCCGGCGCATCGAAGCCAGTCTGCCGGAAGCGCCCGCGCTGCCAAGGCCTGCAACGACCTGAGGGGCTGGATGGCGTCGATCGAACGGACCGCATACCCGCAGTTCAAGCGCAACCCGGTCGTCCGCGAACTGGTTGCGGCCTACACGCCAACCGACGCTGAGGTGGCCTTCGTTGCCGAGTACACCCGGCAGCCTGCGCACCGCCTGACGCTGACGATCCTGCTCAAGACCTTCCAACGGCTGGGGTATTTCCCCGTGTTGGACGAAGTCCCGCCGGCGGTGATGCGCCATATCCGCAGCGCGCTGAAACTGCGCGTGCAGGTCAAGCCAGCGAATCTTGCCAACGCCTCGCGCTATCGCTACTACCGTCGGATCCGTCAATTCCTGCAGGTCCGGGCCTACAGCGACGGCGGGCTGAAGATTGCGGCACGCGCGGTATACGAAGCCGCTGCGGTGATGGATAACCCGGCGGACCTGATCAATGTAGCCATCGAACAGCTCGTGCGTGATCGCGTCGAGCTGCCGGCGTTCTCCACACTGGATCGCCTGACCCGGCGCATCCGCACGCTGGTCAACGGGCGCTATTTCGCTCAGATCGAGGCTCGACTGACCATCGATGAAAAACAGCGCCTGGAAGGCCTCCTGCAGGTCGAACAGGGGCGTCAGAAGAGCCCGCTGCACGCGATCAAGCGCCTACCCAAGCGCTCTTCGCTGCAGCATTTCCAGGAGTTGATCGACCATATCGCCGAACTGGACGAATTGGTCGGCAGCGAGGTGCACCTGGCGGGCATCCCGGAGGTCAAGCGCAAGCACTTCGCTGCCGAGGCGCGGGCATTGGATGCTTCCGAGCTGCGCAAGTTTCGGGCCGCCAAGCGCTACGCCGTACTGGTGTGCTTGATCCACCGGGCCCGGGTCCAGACGCGCGACGATCTCGCGGAGATGTTCATCAAGCGCATGGGGAACATCCACAACCGGGGCCGAGAGGAACTGGAGCGGCTGAGGGCGCGCTATCGCGAGAAGACCGAAGCGATCGTGGCGACGATGTCGGATGTGGTCCGCGTCCTCGACCATCATCGCGGCGACACCGAGGCGGGGCGTGAAATCCGCCACCTGATCAACGCCCATGGTGGCGCGCAGACGTTGCAGGCCGACTGCAACGCCATTGCGGCGCATAGTGGCGACAATCACTTGCCGCTGCTGTGGCCGTTCTATAAAAGTCACCGCTCCACCATCCTGCGGATGGTGCGTAGGCTGGACTTGGCCTCGACCACGGAGGACCGCTCGCTGATCGACGCGATCGAGCTGATCCTGACGCAGGAACGAAGCCGCAGCCATTGGTTGGACGAAGCGGTCGATCTGGCATTCACCACCCAGCTCTGGCGCAAGACCATCGTCCATCGCACCGAAGTGGGCGGCGAGGAGCGCATCCACCGGCGTCTGTTCGAGGTTTGTGTGTTCTCATCGCTGGCCAACGAACTGAAATCGGGCGACGTGGCTGTGCGCGGATCGGAAACCTACGCCGACTACCGCGAACAGTTGCTGCCGTGGGAGCAGTGCGAGCCTCTGTTGGAGGATTACTGCAAGCACGTGGGGCTGCCGGCCACGGCCGTGGGCTTCGTCAATGCCTTGCAATCGCGCCTGACGCAAGTCGCCGAGCTGACCGATCAGGGCTATCTGGAGAACGGCCAAGTGGTCATCGGCGAGGATGGCATTCCGGTACTCAAGCGCAGCAAGGCCAAGGAGATGAGCTGCGGGGCCCGTGCCCTGGAAACCGCCGTCCTCGACCGCATGCGCGAACGCAGCGTCATCGAGATCCTGTGCGATGTGGCCCACTGGACGCGCTGGCCCCGTCACTTCGGTCCTCTGTCCGGCTCGGACGCCAAGATCGAGCAACCGACCGAGCGCTACGTCCTCACCGCCTTCACCTATGGTTGCAACCTCGGACCGGCCCAGGCTGCCCGACACCTGCGTGGCGCCGTCTCGGCGCACATGCTGTCGTTCGTCAACCGCCGGCATGTGGATGCCAACAAACTGGCGGCGGCCTGTCGGGACATCATCAACAGCTACGCCGGCCTGCAGCTCCCCAAATGCTGGGGCGATGGCAAGAGCGCAGCCGCCGACGGCACCAAGTACGACCTCTACGACCAGAATCTGCTCGCTTCGTACCACATCCGCTATGGCGGCTACGGCGGCATCGCCTATCACCACGTGTCCGATACGTACGTCGCGCTGTTCAGCCACTTCATTCCGTGCGGTGTCTGGGAGGCGGTCTACATCATCGATGGCCTGCTGAAGAACACCTCCGACATCCAGCCTGACACCGTCCACGCCGACACGCAGGGGCAGTCGCTGCCGGTGTTCGGCCTTTCGCATCTGCTGGGCATCCAGCTGATGCCGCGCATCCGCAACTGGCGCGAATACAAGTTCTTCCGCCCCGATGAGGACATTCGTTACGAATACATCGATGCACTGTTCCGGGATACTGTCGACTGGGATCTGATCGAGACCCACTGGAAGGACCTGATGCAGGTCGTGCTCTCGATCAAGACCGGCAAGATCGCGGCCTCGACGCTGATGCGCAAGCTGGGCAACTACAGCCGCAAGAACCGGCTGTACCAGTCCTTCAAGGCGCTCGGTTCGGCCGTGCGCACCTTGTTCCTGCTGCAGTACATCTCCAACCGCGAGTTGCGCGAACAGATCACCGCCTCCACCAACAAGGTGGAGGCCTACAACGGCTTCGCAAAGTATTTCTTCTTCGGCGGGGAAGGAGTGATTGCCGACAATGACCCCGTTGAGCAGGAGAAGGCCGTCCAATACAACGACCTGGTCTCCAATGCCGTCATCTTCTACAACGTGGTCGAACAGACCCGAATCATGACGTCTCTGATGCGGCAGGGGTGGAAGATCACGCGGGAGGACGTGGCGTTCCTCAGCCCGTACGTGACCAGCCATGTAAAGCGCTTCGGGGATTACCTGATTGATGTGGAGGCGGTCCCGGAACCGTATGAGACTGAACTGGCATTGGCAGGGTAGTTTTGGTGCGCCAAAATATCCGCTAACTCACTGATGCAATGGATGAAATCCGATCTTGTGAGCTATTTTTACACGTATGTCGGCTGAACCCCTATAAGTTTCCCGCTACGGGTTAGGTGTGCAATATGTATGCACAGCCATCCTACCTAGTTGCATGTTTGCATGCAAGCATGCAACTAGGGTGCGAATCACGCTTTTGCTTTCGGCTTCTTCGCCGCCTTGGTGGTCGTCTTCTTGGCGGGAGATGCCTTGGGTTTCTTGGGCGCGTGTAGGTCCAGGAATGCGCCCAGCGCGGCACGTGCGTCCCGCTGCTCGTCGGTCAAGGTCACGCCCTTATCGGCGGCCAGCTTCTCCGCGTAAGCCAGCTGCTTAGCGCTGGGGGGCAGGTTGCCGTAGGCAGCACTGTGCGCATCTAGGAACGCCTGCACGGCCACGTGGGAGCTGACCGCATTGGCTGGCAGCGGGACGCCCAGCTCCATTGCAATGAGCTGGGCATAGCGCAACTGGCCTTCGCTGGGCACACGGTTAGCAGCGGCTTTGGTCGCATCGCTCCGCACCGCTTCGATGATGCGGGTGACGTTGGCTGCGACCTTGGAAACGAACTCGTCGCGCGCCTCGACTGGCACCGAGCCACGGCGCAGCTCGTCCAGCTTTTCTTCCCACAGCGCGGTGGTCGCCGCGTCTGTGATCGGGGCAGGCAGCATGGCGATCAGCTCACGCGCCAACGCGGTGCTGACGATGAATTTTCCCTTGGACTCCAAGTAACCTCGCTCGCGCAGGTTCTTGATGATGGTTCCCCGGGTGGCTTCGGTGCCGATGCCGGCGTTTTCCTTGAGGCGCTTGCGCACTTCGGGGTTGGTGGCGAACTTGCCGACATCGAGCATGTCGGCGATCAGGTCGCCTTCGGTGTAGCGCTTGGGTGGGCGCGTCTTCTTGGGCCGCAGTGCGGCCGCAGTGACTGTGCTGTGCGTGCCGTCCTTGATGTCCGGCAGCACGGGCGCTGTCGTGTCCTCCTCGTCCTCGCTGTCCGGGTCCGCGCCAAACACGGACTTCCACCCTTGATCGACCGGGATACGAGCGCTGGCGGTGAATGCCACGCCGCCAGCTTCCAGCGTCAGGCGCGTTTCGTTGAACGTGTAGTCCGGCAGCAGCGCAGCAAGGTAGTGCTGCGCGATCAGCAGATAGGCGGTCTGCTCGTCATCGCTGAGCGTGCGCCCGGCGAGCGGCGCGCCCGTGGGGACGATGGCGTGGTGTTCTGCATGGTCTTTCGCCATCTTGGCACTGTTGAACACGCTTGGCCGGATGGTGGGTTTGTTGACGGTCAATGCCGCCACGTGGCGCGCCAGGCCGGGCACCTGCGCAAGGGTTTCCAGCACACGGGGGATCTCTGCTTCCTGTTCGTTTGGCAACAGTGCGCACGGGGTGCGCGGGTAGCTGGTCAGCTCCTTGTCGTACAGGCTCTGCGCAATTTCCAAGGTCTTATCGGCACTCCACCCGAACCGACGCGACGCCAGCTGCTGAAAGCGGGAAAGCGTCATCAGTGAGGGCGGTTTCTGCGCTTTGGTGTCGTTCGTGACAGCGAGCGGGCCGCTGGCTCCGGTGGCAGCCGCAACGATGGCTTCGGCGTCGGCGCGGGCGAAGATCCGGCCCTCATCCGTTGGCGCATGCGTCAGCACCACATTGGCGCCGGTCGCTGTTTGAGCGGTGATTTCGATGTCGTAGTAGGTTGCCTCGCGGAACGCCTCGATGGCCGCATCGCGGCGCACGACCAGGGCGAGGGTGGGGGACATCACCCGTCCTACATGGCGCGGCCCTTTGCCACCAGCGGCGCGGGATCGCAGCGTGTAGGCGCGGCTTAGATTCATGCCCATCAGCCAGTCGGCGCGCGAGCGGGCTTGACTGGCCCAATACAGCGGTTCGCTGCTTTCACCTGGTCGCAGACTGGCGATGGCCTTGGTGAGGCTTGCCGCATCAAGCGCGGAGTACCACAGCCGGCGCACCGCCCCGCGATAGCCTGCATGGTCCAGCAGCTCACGGGCGATCGCTTCGCCTTCGGCTCCGCAGTCAGTGGCGATGATGATTTCCGTCGCCTTGGGAATATTGGCCAGCAGCACGGCCAGCTCGCGTTCCTTGTCGGGGGTGGGTTGGTGCTTCCACACGCTTGGGATCATGGGCAGCACATCGAAATTCCAGGCTTCCCATGCCTTGTCATAGCCTGGCGGTGCGACTTGTTCCAGGAGGTGGCCACGTGCCCACGTGACACGGCCATCGTCGGTGTCGATATAGCCCTGACCAGGTTTCGGGTTGCCCAGCAACGGCGCGATGTTCTTGGCCTGGTCGCGCTTTTCGCAGATCCATAGGCGCATGGTCAGCCCTCCGAGTCGTTGGCGGCGGTGTTCGGGTCGGCCGGCGGGTCGGTGGGCAGCAGCAGCCAGAATGTCGCCAGCGAGACAAACCCGATGGCGACGGCGGCGGCCGGAATCGACAGCCAGAAAAATACGATGGCAGCCAGCATGCCAACGATCACAATGCTGGCGCGGGCTGGGCGTGACCACTGCGACATGGCGTAGAGCATTTCGCCGATGCGGTATCCCAGGCTCTTTTCGGGTGCGTTCATGCGCTAACTCCGGCGGTTGTCCGATGCGGCCACGCGAGGTGGGCCGCACAGACTGAGTGCGTCACGGTGTGGTCATGCAGCTGGCTTGTTCTGCTCGGCAAGGTACTTGTTGAAGTCACGGTTGCCATCGAGCGCATGCTCGATCAGGGCAACGGCGGCATCGTTCCAGTCAGGTTTTGCGCCCACGGTCTCGGCGTAGAAATCGCAGAAGGCCTCAACACGTTTGATGAGGTTGGGATCGAACTGCAAGCGCTTGGTGACGCGCTCAGTCTTGACGGGGATCTTCGGCAGTGCGGATGGTTTGCGGGCCATGTTGTTGTTCCTAGAGCGGGTAGCGATTGGCTACAGCGGTGGTGATAACGACGCTGATCGTGACGCCCAGCTTCTTGGCGTACTTGTTGACAGCGTTGTGCAAGGGCACGGACAGGTGGAACCGTAGGCGTTCGCGGTCGAGCTTGCGGTAGATGCCGCCGGGAACCAGGGTGGTGGGTTGAAGCAGAAATTCTTCCATGAGGTTTTGCATAAACATGCGTCGGCTTAATCCGGCGCGCTGTGCATCGCGGTCAATCGCTTTCATCTGCTTAGGGGCCACGTTCGCGACAACTTGTCGCCGTGCGGCTTTTGCAGGCATAGCTTTTGGCTCCGTTGGGTGGTTGGTAAAGCCATCGGAGTTTACTGATATTGCACACGTTAGATCACGCTCACGGGCCATAAGGCGACAGCGCCAAGTCTTTGTTGACCATCACTGCAACCCGCTGGCCGGGCCTGATTTCCAGGGTGGGCTGCACGTTGATGCTGCGCTGGAGCAGCTGGGCGCCGGCTTGGTTGATCTGTTGCGCCGCGCCCTGGGATGCAGCCTGACCAGCGTCACGCTGGAAAGCGGAAAAGCTGTCACCTTCTGCCGTTGCCACGGCGGCGGCGACCGTACTCGACAGCAGCACGCTCGACAGCACCTTGCCCCAATGGTTGTTCACCTTATCGCTCACGCCGGCATAGCCGGACAGGTCAACACCGGCCATGCCCTCAAGGTCAAGGCTGGAGCCGTTCGGGAAACGCAGGCGCTGCCAGACCAGCAGCACGCGGTTCTGCCCGAAGGTCACCCGCGAGTCGTAAGCACCGATCAGCACCGAGCCTTGGGGAATGATCACGTGGCGGCCGGTCGGGGTGTCGTAGACCGGCTGCGACACCTGGGCGGTGATCTGGCCGGGCAGGTCGCTGTTGATCCCGGTCAGGAAGAGGGCAGGGATCAGCGTGCCGGCACTCACGACGGTGGGTGTGGCCGGCAAGGTCAGGCGCGATTGCAGCGTGCCGGTATCGCGTTTCTCGTCCATGAACTGCCGCTTGTCGTCCTGGCGGTTGGCATCGTCGCGGGCGGTCTTGTCCAGCCCACCAGCTGCGGCAGCAGCAGCGGCTGCTTGGGCAAGCAGTTGCTGCTGTTGCAACGCCTCGGGGGAGGTCGGCGGCATCCCGCCAAATCCAGCTTGCCCGCCGAACTGGCCCGGGTTGCCCGCTCCACCAGCTCCGCCGCTCTGTTGGAAGCTGGTTTTTGCGTAGCGGGCGTTGGCGGCCTGTTGTAGGCGCTGTAGATCCTGCTGGGCGGCAAATTGCTGGGCTGCTGTCTGCGCTTGCCCGCTGCCGTAGGCTCGCGTGCTGGCCTGCTGTTGGGCCGCGTACTGCAATTGACCCGTTTCCCCTGGCATGGGTGGCCCCAACTTGGGCACGCGCTCTGCACGCTGCTGAGCGGCCGTGGCGTAGTCGCTGGGCAACGCATTGAAGGCCTCAGGCTTGTTGGACATGTTGGCCGTCGTCGCTTGCTCCTTGGGCTTGTTCTGTTTTGGCTTCTGCATGAAGGCCTGGACGAAAGCGAATGCGATCAACACAAACGCGATGCCGGCGATGATGCCGACCTTCGTTTTGTCCAGGGTCTTGATCTTCGGCTTTGGCGTTGCCAGCGGGATAGGTGCGTCCTGCGGCGGCTGATAGCCTTGGCTGGCCGATTCGCCAGTGACCGGATCGCGTTCGTCGTCAGCCGGGGTTCCGTTCGTGGTCTGCATGCGGCACCTCTGTGATTAGCGACGGCGGATCGTGATGGTTTGCTTCGCACCGACGCGCAGCTCGGCGCGATCAAACACGCGGTCCACGATGTAGGTCGGTCCGCTGGTACCGTTCGCCACGCCCTTGACGCGGTAGTTCACCAGTAGCGGTTCGCCCTTCTCGATCAGGAACAACGCCGGGGCATCGGTCGCGTTGAGCGTGGCTGGCATGCGGATATAGGTCTGCGCGCCATCATCGAAGACCTGCATGGGCTTCCAGGCGTATCGCCCGCCCTTGATGTCGTAGTTGAAGTGCAGCGCGTCTGGGGCCACCGCCACCGGCTCGACGGCTTTGCGCTTGGCTGCCACGGCTTGCTGTGCCTTCCAGGTGTCCATCGGGTACTGCCAGGACACGCTAGGCATGCTCCAATCGGTCACGCTACGCGCGGTGACCAGGTAGGTGCGACGATTGGTGGCAATGAACAGGTCGTTGGTCAGACCTGGCTCCACGGCTTTCAGCACCAGGTGCACTTGCTCACCGGCATCGGTGCCGCTGGTGACCTGGCTAATCAGCCAGCGCACCGTATCCGACCCGTTGACCTCGCCGGTCAGCTGCTCGCCGGGCTGGAAGTCGATCACGGTCTGACGGCCGGCGCCGACATAGATCGTGTAGAGCGCACCAGGCCTATAGGTGAAGACCGTCTGTCCGCCGATGTTGGCGGTGCTGCTGCTCGTTGGCGCTTGACGTGCTTGGCCGACGTATTCGGCGACCTGGGCGCGTTGCTTGCTGTCGAAGTCGGACCGCGCTTTGGCAACACGCGGGGAGACTCGCTCAGGCGTTACTGGCGGCGGCACGTATGCCTGCGCGGGTGCGGGTGGGTTGTTCGCCAACGGCGCTGCGTTGGCAGCTGCGGTGCTGTTGTCGTTGAGCGCGCTGGTGATCGCCGGCACTTGTGGCGTGCTCTGCGCATTGGCAATGCCGGCAGACAACAGCAGCAGGGGCAGAAGAGAGGTCTTCATGGTTTGCATAGTGTTTGCACTCTTAGGCGAAAAAATTAGGGGGTGCTGCCGATGTCGCGCTGCCAATTGAAGTCCGTGATGAACAGGCCGAGCGGGTTTATCAGCTCGATCTTTCGATCAGGTGGGCTTTGCTTGACGGTGAACGTGGACGTCCACGTTGACCGCTCTTTGACCTGGCCCTGATCGGTGAAGCTCGTTTCGATCCACCGCACCTGATAGCTGTCGGCCGACACGGGCACCACGGAAGTCACTTGCGTGGTGACAGTTTCTTGGCCGACCTTGCTCATGGTCGAACCCGGCACGCGCGCCTCGGCGTTTAGCTTGTTTGCGGAGGCCGGCGTCATGAAGTTGTAGGCCTCATTCCAAGCCGATTTCACCACCACCGGATCGAGTGGCACGGTGCGCACCAGCTCCACCCAATGTTTCAGGAAGTAGCGAATCTCCGCCTGACCGGGCGTGTAGTTGGGGGTCGCGTAACCCACAACCTGCGCCGCGCCATCTGCATTGATGCGCGCAATGAGCGGCTTCGGTGGCGGTCGATTGCTCACGGCAATAAGACCGCCAGCCAGCAGGACCGACAGCGCGTAGCCGCCAACCGCAGCCCAGCGCCATGCGCGTTTGTCGCTCTCCGATTTTTCCAGTTTGTCCGTCCAGCCTTTGCGAGCCGAGTCGTGGTGCGGCGACATCGGCGGCGAGCTGGGACGCTGGCCGACGGGTGTTTGCAGAAGGTCTTTGGTGCTGCTCATGCGTGGTTAGCTCTCGTCGTTGGTGGGGGCAATCGTCGGGTTGCCACTGCCGCCACCACTGGTGGTTGTGGCTCCTTTGATGGCAGTCGTTGTTGCCTTGGCGACCGTTGCTGCGTCACTGAATCGCTGTCTGCCGGCTTCCAGTCGTTCCGGGGACGGAGTAGGTGTCGCAGGCGGTGGCGGCGCAGCTGCCGGCTGTACACCGCCGCTCATCGCGACGCCCTGGGACCAGGCGTCCTTCACCGCTGCGCCGGCATTGGTGATCGGTGCAGCGGCCATCCGGCCAACTTCCGACGCACCAGCGGCCGCATAACTGGCGCCCGCTGAGACGCCGCGATCAATGTTTGCAGCGGCGGCCGAGCCGAACTTGATTGCGGCCTGGCCGAGCCGGGTGCTTGCCGCGCGTTGAACGCCGGCTGCAACGGCCTGGCCGGCCGGTGTCGTGCTTGCCGCCATCAGTCCACCAATGACGCTGCCACGAACACCGGGATTGCTCAGTGCAGCCGCAGCGGCACCCGTGCTATTTGCGGCAGCTGCACTTCCGGCGCCGTGGATCTGCCCGGCGGCGGTGATGGTCTTGGCCGCACTGGCGGCGCCCATGCGGCCAAGCGCGGCGGCACCGACACCCGCACCGATGGCGGCAGCGCCGGCACCAATGGCGACACCGGCCGCGCTACCGGCGGTCAAAGACGGCGAGCCTGATAGCAGGCCTCCGGCTACAGCTGGGGCATGTACGGCCAGGATGGCCATCACACCAGCCGAGACAGCTGCGAGATAGGTAACAAGGATCTCGGGGGCTGGCGGCACAGTGAATGTCGCCATGACGTTGCCGTAAACCGCCATGATGAAGCTCAACACCATCAGCTTCACACCCTGGGCTATGACAGCGCCTATCGCTTTCTCAGCTAGGAACGCAGTGTGATTGCTGATACCCCAGGGAACCAGAATTAGGCCTAAGACCGACACTAGATAGAACTCGAGGACGGTCAGCATGCACGTGACCGCTAACACTGCGAATGCAGCCAGGATAAACAGCTCCGCAATCGTGTACTGGACAACTACTGCGAGCATCGCAACTTTGTCCATCCACCCGCCGCGTTGCATGTCCTGGATCTGATCATCAATTGGTTTGATGACCTCCATTGCTCTATCTAGGATTGCGCTTGGGTCTTTAATTAATGTCGAGGTACCACCGCCCGCCAGGGTTCCGATCTGTGCGAGTCCGGTGGCTACTCCATTGGTCAAGGTCGGCCATGATGCGACCAGGAAGGTAAAGAAGCCGATCCTTAGGAGCTTTCTAAGGAACGGTGCAGTGAAGTCTTCACCGCGCAGCGCCCAAAAAAGCGCAGCTAGCGCTACTTCGATCGCTGCGAGCGTGCCCAATATTGCGGACGCACGTGGTGTCAGGATTCCGAACCCGTTGGAGAAAACGTTGACGAAATTGTTGAGTAACGCGGTTAGGAATCCGGTGGTGGTCGGGTTCATAGCGGCCTACCTTTGGTAGTTAGAAGCTCGTTTTAGCCGGAGGCACGGTGGACTTCGCCGGAGAGCCGCGTTTATCGCCACAATTCCCATAAGCGCGGCATGTTTTCAGCTTGATCCGTGCGTCATCGCCGGCGCCAATGCCGTATGCACTGTCGATCTGGTTCGCGCACGTCTGGTCGAACGTGCCAACCTGCTTGCACTTATCTGGCAGGCCCAACTTCTCAAAGATCGGTATCACTGCATCGCCGGGAATAGTCCCGTTAGCTGGCCCTCTGTCGGGAACCGACGTGGCACGTTCGCCGCAACCTACGAGGGTTACGGCGACGGCAATCACTACAAGGCGGATGGTATTTTTCACTTTAAGAACTCAATGTTGGCCGGTGCGACCGTCGATTTGTCGTAGGCGCTGCTGCCGTGAGCTTTGCTGAGCTTGACGTTGTTGGCTTGGTCGGATGCAAATTGCCGAGCCTGTTCCTCAAGCACGGCTTGGTTCATCGCCGCCGTTTGTGCGTTGAGCTTCATCATTTCCTGGCCGACCAGCATGTTGATCTGGTTACCGGCCTGCGTGGCAGCTAGGGCACCTGTCGCTGACTGCGAGGCCTTGCCCATCGTCTCGAACTGCTGGTTGGTGCTGTCCAGGGTGTCCAGGACGGCGGCGCCGCTGTAAAGGGCGTCCTCTACGTTCTCGCGGCCCTGCGATTGCCACTGATCAACCATCGTGGAAAGCTGCTGAAAGGTCGCGTCATCGGTCACTTGGGGATAGCGTTGGGCGAACAGGTCTCGTGTGTTTTGTAGGTTCGCCATGCTTCCGCGCAGTTGGTTGATGCTCTGCTTGTAGGAGTCGTAAACCCGCTGGTACTGACCGAACACATTGCTCGGCAACGAGGCCAGATTGCGGCCTTCGTTGGCAACCTGCTGGATCTGCAAGTTCAATTGATCCAGCTGGGTTTTGTATTGCTGCACCTGCTTTGCATAGGCCGAAATCTCCTGACTCTGCTGCAACAGCTGGGTCACCAGGTTGCTGCAATTGGCGCACACCAACGCTTGCGCCGGGGGTGCATAGACGGCGGAGCCGCCGGCAACAGTGATGCCGATGGCGACGGTGAGTGCTGCGGTAACGCGACGAATGGTCATAGCGTTCTCCATGCGGGGTTAGGCTTGGACGGGGGTGTTGCTCGGCGCTGCGGGACTGCTATCAACGGAGCGCACGAAGTCGAGCGCCCATTGCAGGGGCGACGCTGTGCGTTGGTTTGCCGGCTTGGAGGCCTGCGCCTGGTCGTGCTTATTGACCAGGTGGGCTAGGTAGGCCTCGTTGAACTGCACGGTGGAGCTGGTGGTCTTGCGGATGGCGATGGCATCCCGCTGCGCTTCCTTGCCGGTTGCACCACACACAGCGAGCGCCAACGGCCCCATGCCCAGCGAGAACAGACGATTGCCCTGCGGGCTGGTCAGGTAGTAGTCGCGCTTGGGCGTGCTGCTGGCGAGGATGTCCAGCTGCTTCTCATTCAAACCGAACATCCGGTAGAACTTGGCCACCTCGTCGTTGCGGGCGCTGCTGTTGGGCAGGAAGATCTTGGTCATGCATGCCTCGATCAGCGTCGGCATGATCTTGGATTGCGCCACGTCGGCCAGACTCTGTGTGGCGAACCACACTGCGACGTTGGCTTTACGCAGCACCTTAAGCCATTCGCGGATCTTGGCCGAAAACGCCGGGTGGTCCAGGAACAGCCATGCTTCATCGAGCACCAACATGCTTGGCCGCTTGGCGTCGAAGCGTTGCTCCAAGCGGTGAAACAGGTAGGTCAGCACAGGCATGACCACCTGGGGGGTGTTCATCAGTTCTTCCATTTCAAACGCAAGCCAGCTGCCCAGCGACACGTCATCGTGCGTTGCATCGAGCAGGTAGCCGTGCGCGCCGTCCACCGTGAACGGGTGCAAGGCCTGCTTGATGTCTGGATCTTGCACCAGCACGGTGAAGGCTGAAATGGTGCGCTGTTCCTCCGGGTAGTTCAGGCCGCCCATTTCGTTGAGCGCGTCCCAGATGGCGCGCTTACGCTGGGGCGTCATTTCGACGCCTTCACCCACGATGATGTCGATGAGCCATTCTTGCGCCCACGCCCGCTCCTGGTCGTTGTCCACGTGGGCAAGTGGCTGAAACGCCGGGCTGCTGTCGCCGCCTAGGTCGTAGAAGCGGCCACCCACGTGGTCGGTGGTAATGCGCGAGCTGCCGCCCTTGTCGAACACATACACCTGCGCCGCTTCGTAGCGCCGGAACTGTGTTTCGGCCAGGTTGAGTAGCACCGACTTGCCGGCACCGGTTGGGCCGATGACCATCGTGTGCCCAACGTCGCCCACATAGGTGCTGAATCGGAACGGCGTTGTCTCCCCGGTGACCACGAACATGTGCGGCGGGGAGTGGTCTAGGTGCTGATTGCCTGGGAATAGGTCGTTCTGGCAGTAACGCGGCCCGGCCCACACGCTGGAACTTGGCATCGCGTGGGCGAGGTTGAGCGTGGACACCATCGGCCGGCGGATATTGTGCTGGGCGTTGCCTGGCACCGCGCCGAGAAACGCATCGATGGCGTTGCCGTCGCGGGCCTCATCAAGGGTAACAAAGCCAAGGCCGTTGATTTCGCGCTCGACGGCGCGCAGCTTGGTTTCCAGTCGGCGCGGGTCGGTGTCCAACACAATCAGCGATTGTGTGAAATAGCCATAGCCCACCGCCTCGGCCGCGATTTCCTGCATTGCCGCATTTGTGTCGGCCGCGTTGGCAAGGGCTTCAGGGTTTTCCAGCGCTGACTCTGACTTGCTCAGTAGCTCCTTCAAGATGACCATAAAAGACTTGCGGCCGCTGAACCACTCGCGCTGGATCTTCTTCATTTCCTTGTCTGCGGTGGCCTTGTCCAGGGCCACCCAGCGCGTCACCCACCGGTAGGCCATGCCCATCCGGTTCAAGCGGTCCAGGATGCCGGGCGTGGTCTGCGTCGGGAACTGGCGCACGGTGATGATGCCCATGTGGTGCTTCCCCAGCTTCGGCTCTTTGCCACCGATCAGCGGGGTGTCGGGCAGCACGCGGCACAGCTCCTGGGATACGTCACCCGGCACCACCGGGTGCCGCTTGGTGCTAACGGTGTCGTGCAGGTAGGTCAGCAGCTCGGTGTCATCGAGCGCGTGGACCTCGGGCAGGATGGCCGAGAAGGCTTCCAGCAGCCGCACGCGTTCCACAACGAATTTGTCCACCCAATCGTTGATGGTCTGCCGGTCACGACTGGCCGCGGTCTTGCGCTGCCCGTCTGGGTCGGTGAAGAACCAGGCACGGGCGGCACTCTCGCGCGCCTTGGGCGGCAGCCATCCAAGCGTGAAGTAATAGGTGGTCTCAAAGTGCACGCCCGTCTCGGCGATGCTGCGGCGCTCTTCGTCGATCAGATAGGACATCGGGTCGGGGAAGTGCTCGCCGCTGGGGTAGCTGGTGCTGGGCGCACGTTGTGCGTCGATCTGGAAATACCAGCCGTCCCCAAGGCGGCGGAACAGGTTGTTCATTTGGGCTGATACGGCAATCAGTTCGTGTTTGGTCGCCGAGTCCAGGTCTGGCCCGCGATAGCGCAGCGTCGTGATCAACGACGCGTTGCGGTTCAGCACGACGCCGGGGGCGACCAGATATGCCCACGGCAGCACATCACCGATGTCTGTAGGTTCGTTGCTGTATTTCGGAAGTCGCTGCATGGGTTGGCCTTCACTGAGCGCTACCGGCAGTGGTCGGCGTTGGCGGACTACTGCCGGTAGCCCGCTATGCGCGGTAGTGGTTTTTTAAACGGAGAGCGCGTCGCAGCGCCGCCGGCCATTGCGTGTCGTACTTGGTCATGAGGACCAGGCCGATGTGGATCACCAGATAGAGCGGCAAGCTCCACCACGATTGCAAGCCAAATATCAACGCCGCTGCCATCGTGAACGACACAACAGCGATGTCACGAGGGATTCCAGCAATGAGGCGAGGCGTGGACAGTGCACGGTGAACAGGCACTTCATAGCCATCGGGATTGGCGTTCTCGTCCATGTCAGAACACCGCGCCGCCGCCAAAGCCGAGGAAGTTCAGGAAGAACGTGGAAGCTGTGAAGGCGATCGACAGACCGACAAGGACATACATCAGTTTGCGCATGCCCGAGCCGCCCTCGGAAAAGGCGATGCCCACGCCACAACTGATAATGGCAATCACGCCGAGGGCCTTTGCGACAGGGCCGCTAATACTATTCAGGATCTGGTCTAGCCAGCCTTCCCACGGCATGCCGGTACCGCCTGCATAGGCGGCTGCCGGCAATAGGAAGACCGCCAGCGTCAGCAACTGGAGGGTGCGAGTGTTACGCAGCTTCATCGTCATATCCCTGGAATGGGTTGGGGGAATTGATATCGTTCCTTCACATGGTTTGCAAACCCATTGCACACCATGCCACGAAATGTAGCTGACAACGCATACACCTGCAATGTCAGCTACCCAACTCCATCGTCCGTTCTTTGACGGGCATCGCAGTCAGTGATTTCCTACACAACGCGTAGGAAAACAGCACCGAAGCCGCTCCGTTCAGGTCACGCAGCCGACACCAGTGTGTAGACGTTGCCTTCCGGCGTCTGCTGGACGCCCTTCACGCGCAGCACTTCACGCACGCGGCGCACCGCCTTGTGGCCGCCGTCGGCGTCTACTGTCTCGAACCCGATGCTCACGATGAGCTGCACTGTGCGGGCGATCTTGCGCGGAACCGGCAGGAACCCGCCTTGCACTAGCAAGTCCTCGATGCGCTCCAATGCTTCGTTGGCGCTGTTGGCGTGGATGGTGCATAGCCCGCCTGGATGGCCGGTGTTCCAGGCATCGAGCATGTCCATGACCTCCGGGCCACGTACCTCACCGACGATGAGGCGGTCTGGTGTCATACGCAGCGTATCGCGCAACAGGTGTGTCATGCTGCGGGTGATTTGGTCGCGGTTACGCACGGTGCGCAGGCGCACCACCTCGTCGGCTTCCACGCGCAATTCCAGCGTATCTTCTAGCGTGATGACGCGGCCGGTAACCCGGCCCATTTCGTACAGGACTGCATTGGCGAACGTGGTTTTCCCGGTGTTGGTGCCGCCGACGATGACGATGTTGTCGCGCTCATGCACCGCCTTGACGATGATGTCGCGCTGGCGCGGCGTCAGCTGTCCCTTGGTCACATAGTCGTCCAGCGTGAGCCGCAGGTTTGATTTCTTGCGAATCACGAAGGTGGGGCCATCGGGCGATTCGGGTGGCAAGACGGCGTGGAAGCGGTAGCCCGATTCCGGCAGCTCGGCCGGGAAGCTGGGATTGTCTTTGTCGGCAATCTCGCCAACGTGATCGGCCACGATCTTGATGACGCGTGCGCGTGTGTTCACGTCAAGCGTATCGTCGTGGCAGATCCTACGGCCGTCCTTGGCATACCACAGGCGGCCATCGGGGTTGACGCGCACTTCTTCAACGGCCGGATCGTCCAGCAGCTCGCCAATGGCACCGCCGAGCGCGGACTTCATCATGTCCAGCAGCCGGCTATGCCGGGTAATGGTCGTGGACACAGACGGATTGGCGTTCATGGGGTGGCCTCAGGATCGTGGTCGGCGTCGTCGGGCTTCCCGGCCGCTGCGTGCAGGGCATCGAACTCGCTATCGGTTTGGGCACGCAGCAGCGAGCCGGTCAACTTGTCCAGCAGCGGCGTGCGCTGGCTAAAGACCCGCTCCACGGATGCAATCAGGGCGTTGTAGAAGCCCTCTCCCGCTGCATTGCTGGCCGGGGTCGCGGCCGGCAGGCGTGCAAACAGGTTCTTGGTCGTGAGCGTGGTCAGCTCCACCAGCATTTGATTGCCGAAGTGCACGTTGCGCACCTCGTTGCGCAGCGATCGCAGCTCCTTCAAGACCAGCATTTCTTCGGCTTTGGCGTGCTCGGGGTCGTAACGCTCGGCCAGCGCGGCTTCCACCACAGCGCGCAACGGGATGCGCCGCTCGGCGGCTTCACGTTTTGCGAGCTGCATGAGCCGGGTTTCGACTTGGGTGTGCAGAATGGTCTTACCGTGAGACTTCTTCATGGGAGCATGTAGTCAATGTCGTCGTCGGCCGCATCCATGCCATCGGCTTTGGCGGCGGGGCTGACGGTGATTTCATCGGTGTCGATGTCGGCATCGGCGCCGATGTCGTCATCGAGCATGGGCGCGGCCTCGACGGCCACCTCTGGTGCGGGCGTCGGTTCAGGGGTGGCGTCCAGGTCGCGGGAGTCTTGGACGGCCGGTTGCAGGGCGGCCGCCACCGCAACCGGCACCACAGCGGGGGTGAGCTTGGTCCAGGGGTTGGCGGCGACGGGCGGACCATAGGGGTATGGCCTGGCGCCGGTCTTGGCGACCGGCGCGTACTTGTGGGTCGGGTCCAGCACCTTGCCGCGCGCATCGGTCGGCGGCACCAGGTCGCGGAACTTGGCGTCGCTGTAATACTTGATTTTCACTGCCATGATCGGTGGCAGGCCTGCCACCACGATGATCTTCTTTGACGGGTCCATTTCCCGTACTTCGCCTGGCGTCATCAATGCGCGGGCTGATTCCTGGTTGGACACCATCACGTGCCCCAACCACCCAGACAACCGGCCTCCGGTGTAGTTGGTCTGCTGGTGAATTTCGGTGGTCATGCCAAGCGAATCGCTAATGCGCTTGGCCGTTTCGTCGGTGTTGGGCGCATACCACACATGGATGTGTGCACCGTCCATCACCGTGTTGCTCGGACCGTAATACTTAACTATTTGGTTATAACTCTGGTTGATCATCATGCACTTGATGCCGTAGCCGGCCACGTAGCCCAGCCCTTCCTCGAAAAATTCCAGCTTGCCCAGCGATGGGAACTCATCGACCAGCAGCAGCAGCCGGTGCTTGTTGCCCTCCGGGTGCAATTCCTCCGTGAGCCGGCGGGTGATCTGTTGCAGCATCAGCCGGAACAGCGGCCGCAAGCGCGACTTGTCGCTGGGCGGGCTGATCAGATACAGCGACAGCGGGTATTTGGCGCGCATCAGGTCGGTGATGCGAAAGTCGCTCTCGCTGGTCGCCGCGCCCACGATAGGGTCGTAGTAGAGGTTGAAGAAGCTACGCGCCGTCGAATGCACACCGCTGCGCTCGTCGGCGCTCTTGTTGAGCATGGCCCTGGCTCCGATCGCTACGACCGGGTGCACCTTGCCGTTGCGGTGCTTGGTGTCGAGCATGTATTGCAGCGTGGCTTCCATCGTCCGTTCCGGGTTGTCCAGGAACATCGCGATGCCGGCTAAGGTCTTGTCCGGCTCGGCGTAGAGGACATGCAGCACCACCGCCAGCAGCCATGAGTCGGCCTCCTTGCTCCAATGGTCGGGTTTTCCCTTGCCGTCCGGGTCTACCAGCATGTCGGTGACGTTCTGGGCGTCCTTGACCTCGTTATCACCTGGTCGAATCTCGGCCAATGGGTTGAACCGGCAGGTGTCGCGCTGGGTCGGGTTGAATTTCAGCACGTAGCCGATCCGGCTCCGGTAACCCGATGTCAGTTCCCAGTTCTCGCCCTTGATGTCGTTGACCACCACGCTGGCCTGCCAGTTCAGCAGCGTGGGCACGACAACGCCCACGCCCTTACCCGACCGGCTCGGGGCGGTGACTTCCAGATGCTCTGGGCCGTCATGGGTCAGGTAACGGCCGTCCTCAGTCATGCCCAGCACCACGCCAGCCTGCCCCAGCAGGCCCGATTTTTCGATTTCCTTGGCTTCGGCCCACCGCGCCGAGCCATGCGTCATGACGTCTTCCTGGGCGCGAGTGCGGTAGATGGCCACCGCCACCATGACGACAAAGCCCAGCGCCGCAAACCCGGCCACGATGTAGATGGCGCGCGTGAAGATGTCCTGCGCATACGCGTTGTAATCCCACAGCCACGGGAAGTATGACCAGGGCGCGTAGATCCCGTGGCCCTGGATCTGAAACCAGGGCGCGCCCAGCTGGGGCTGATAGGCCAGTGCGTAGGCGACGTATTGGGTCGCTGCCCACACGCCCAGAAAGAGGCATAGCAGGCAGGCCACGATGGGGCCGCCGCGTAGACCGCCAGCGTGCCGGGTTTTCTCGCGTTGTTTGCTTTGGGGGGCCATCGGCCTAGCTCCGTGTCAGTCCTAGCAATTTGCCCTTGTCGAGCGCGTCCATCGCCGCGAAGCGGATGCGCACCGACTGGAACGCCTGGTTGATGCTCTGGCCTTGGGCCAGCTGTACCGCCACCGTGTTGCCCAGCTGGCGCTGTAACCCGTCCTTGGCCGGCACCACGGCAAACGTGCCGTTCTGCACGATGACCGCATGGGGGCCGCTGGGGAGGTTCTCGATGGCCTGCACGCTCCCCTGGAAGCGACGGGCCACGTCCAGATTGACCGGCTGCCCGTACTTGGCCGCTAGCCGCTGCTGCGCTTCGCCCAGCTCAAGGGCACGCATCCGCTCGTCAAATCCTGCCGCGAGTCGGACGCCTGCGGGGGTCCACTCGGCCATCCGTAGTGCCACCAGGCGATCTGTACGGGCTTCCAAGGCTTCCAGGAACTGTGCCTGCGTGCGTGTGCGGACGTTGGTGCCTTGCAGCTGGGCAAGTCGTCCGGCGGCCAGCTCGTCGTCCAGGAACGTGCGAGCGATGACCTGGCTTTGCCGGTTGAGCGGTCCTTTGCCCAAAACGTCGAGCCGTACGAAGGCGTTGCGCTGCCGGCCAATCGCCGGATCACCATCGAGACGGGCCAGCAAGTCCGCCGGCACCTTGAACGAGCCGTCCAGGCGCTTGGTGACATGTCCACGGCTTGCCAAGGCCTCCATGCGCCGAACGTGCGCTTCGATGTAGGAATCCGGTGTCGCGTTTTGCGGCAGCCGCTTGGGGTCCCATGTCTGCACCTCGGCAAGATGCTGGCGCGGGTCGTAGAACCCACTCTGGGCACGCCGCAGCACATTCTTGTCAGCCGATGTGGCAGCCGGCGGTGTGTAACTGCCCAGCTCCACGACATCACCGACACGGCCGCGCTCGGGCATATGCCGTTCCGAATGAATACTAAGCGTGGCGTAATGCACCTGACCGTCGAAGCCACTGACGATGACGTACTCAGTGCCAGATAACTTGTCAGCCAGTCCACGGTCCAGGACCACGCCCCGCACAGGCGCGGCCTTGAGGCTTGTGTGATCTGCCAACATCCCACGCCGGCTACGTTCCGCATCCAGGTGTGGCTTCAACTGGCCTGATAAGCGCCGTTCCTGCGCCATAGCGCGCATGGCCTCTGGGGCGTTCGCATGAATGGTCCAACGGCCGGGCGATTTCTCAGTGGCTAGACCGTGATCCCGCAGCACCGCCAGACGCTGTAGACGCAGCTGGCGTTGCGCGTTGCGGAACGGATCTGCATGCACTTGGCCGGCATGGATTAAGCCGCTTTCGCGGCCCTGCTGCTCTCGAAGCATGGACGCATCAAGACCCGTCCAGCGCTCTTGCGTGACCTCTTTCGCAGCGGAGCGATAGATGTCGATATCGCTTCGATATCCCAGCTCCCGCGTCGCCAGCTCGCGTGCCCGCTCGCGCATACCATTGCTGATGTAGTCGCGGCTTATTACCAGGTCGCCGCCCTTGTCATCTACCCCACGCACGATGATGTGCACGTGCGGGTTGTCGGTGTCATGGTGGGCGACCGCCATCCAGTCCAGCTTTGTCCCTAGATCCCGCTCCATCTGTTGCATCAAATCGCGGGTGTAGCTTTCTAGATTCAAGTTCGCGCCCTCTTCCGGCGAGACGATGAATCGGAACGAATGCCGGTCAGATTCTGCCCGATCCACGAACTGAGAAGTCTGCTCGCGCGTGAGCTCGCTTGTGCCGGTGAACGGGCGCGCCGGCCCACCATCCTTGTCTACACCGTGGCGCTGCGCATAGTCCACATGCCGCTGCATGGCGTCTTTGGCTCCAACCCGTGGCGCTGCAACCACACGGGCCTTAATGGTGACGCGCTGCTGTCGGCTTCCGGTGTTAATCCTGACGCCAGCAGCGCGTCCAGCGTGGTGCGTGGTCGCGCCGGAAATGCGCCCGGTTCGTGCCGCCCGCTTGGCAGCACTTTTGACACGGCTAATGACCTCGTTGACCTGGGAGGTGTTACGCGCCTGGCGGCCCTTTGACAGACGAACGCGCAGCGGTTTGTCGGAGCTGCCTGCCCCCTGACTGCCCTTCCCATCGCCCTGGTCTGGCCCTGCTGAGCTGCGCTTTCCACTACCGACCACGGTCGTCTCCCGGCCCTAGAAACCATTGTTGTAATTTACAACAAGTCTAATTGACAATGTTGTAAGAAAAAGCTAATAGAAATAGTAATTTAGAACCCACATACCACACACACTTTTATGTTGCCCTTCTTTTCGGCTTCTCCGCTTTTGCCTTCCGACGCCCTCACTCCCTCCGATCACACCCACCCTTCACAGAAGCCACAACGCCCGCTCTGGCTCTGCTGTAGCGCGTCTCGGAACCGTCAGCCTCGACCAAGCCCCGCCCTATCGGACGCTACCCGCACAACGCCGCACAAGCGGTCAGCGTGGCCTCGGTTGTGCAGCCTTCGGCCCGGTCCCTGCGAACCCTGTGGGCGCGGCTGCGGGCGACATCACGGGAACAGCATTGGCTTGGGCTTTGGTGGACCGGCGGCCGCTCGCCTTCCCGCTTGCCGGGAAGTTCACCGCCACCCCAGCCGCTTGCGACACCCAGCTCACGTAACCATTGCTCAATCCGCGCGACTCGTTGCCGGTGTTGTACATCGACAAGGCGCCCAGCAGCGCAGGCTTTTCGGCGCGATATTTGGCCCATGTCTGGGCGTAGTTCCGGGCCAGAATGGTGGTGCCAATTCGGATGTTTGTGCATGGGTCTAGTAGGTCAACCGGCGTCACTCCGAACCTGGTCAGATGCTGCGAGTTGATCTGCATCAGCCCGATATCGGTACTGCGGCCGGCCCTCACCTGTTCGACTGCGATCCGCTGGGCATCGTCAAACCGGGTCGGGTAGAAGCTACGGACCTGGTTGTTGATGGCATACGGATTGCCACCACTCTCATGCTTGATGATCGCCTGCACGGTTTGCGGATGCACACCGATGGAGCAAGCGAGAATCACTGACATCAGGTCATTCATGATCGACTCCTACCGTAGACGATTGCGTCCACAACGGTGTAATGCTTCCGACGATTACCGACAGCGGAACGAACCCGTAATAGCGGCCGTCATAGCTGTTAGCGAGACCATCACCGATGGTGAAGATGTGCCCCGCTGGAACTCGCGTGCAGCCTTGTAGGACGTGAGGCAACGCCACGCCTGTGCGGTCCGTAGCAGCGACCGCGCCCACACGCCGATAGGTGGCTGGGTGCCCTGCGGTTGTTGGGGTTGCAATGCTGACTTCGCTTTTCACGCACACCGTGTCGCCAGCAACCGCACCGACACGCTTGATGTAAAGACTTCCGGGCTTCATCCAGCCGCGTTCAAAGCCATAACGCGCTGCCGCATTATGTGGGGAGAAAGCGACCAGCTGGCCCCGCTCTGCACTATGTGTATTGCGATTCAGGAGGTACAGACCTTGCGCCACGCTTGGCGAAAGGTTGGCAATTACGGTGAAACCTAGCGAGGCCAGACCGCGCGCACCTGCCCATCCAAAGGCGGGGGCGATCACTGCTAGGCCTAGGCCGAGTGCTAGCCCTTTGATGAGTTTCTTTCGTGTCACAGACATGCCGCTAACCTCGCCTTTTGCGGGGGAGTTTGGCTCTCACATCGGCGGTTAAAACCTTCAACCGCGCCAGTGGCATGCGCTGGAAAAACTGTTCGATACGCGCCAATTCTAGCCGATTTAGGGTGTCAATTTTTGACCGGTTTAGGGCTAACCAGGCCACATAAGCGCGCACCCGCGTTGCGCCTGTGATGTCGGCCAGAATGGCGACATTTGGGCGCACTGCCGGCACGCTTTCGCCCGCCTGGCCGGCCGGTAATGCCTCGCACAGCACAACCCGCCATCGCGTTGTGCCGTAGTCATTCTGCTCCCATAGATCGAGTGCAAACCGGTCACCAGGTGCGAAGCTCAGAAGCCGGCGACGGGTGCCATCTTCGCCGATCACCCAGCGGCCAACCTGGCGCGGTTTACCTGCCAGAATCCGCCGGTTCGTCCGGCCCTTGGCGAAGGCTTCAATAACCTGGGCGCCCATCGTCAGACCTGCATGCACGCATGCTTGACGCTTTGCATGCAGGCGATAGAAGCCTGGCCTACGCGTCTCTGCATGCAAGCTGCTTTAGCGGCTTGCAGGCTTGCATGCACCTTCCGGAAACGCATGCAAGCTGACTTGCATGCGCGCATGCACTGCACGCTGCCGACATGCATGCACAGCTGCAAGAGCGCACGCATGCATGACTGCGTGCAGCTTTGCATGCAAACATGCGTGCAACTAAACATGCAAGCTGCGCTGCATGCGCGCATGCGTTACTCGGCGTCGCCGGAATCGCTGGTGTCGGACATGGCCGACAGCGGGGCAAGACCCATCGAGGCGAGGAACATCGAGATGCCCTTGATGGTGATGTCTTGGATGGTCATGTTGTGGGTGTAGCGGAACTCGGAAAGCCGGCGCAGGTCATCGTCGGTCAGGTGACGGATCGTGATCGTGCGAGTAGCGCCGACCTTGGGCGCGCTCTTGGCCGTCCCGGCCTGGCGCGCGGTGGCCTGGGGCTTGGATTCGGCTGGCGCTGCACGCACCGGCTTATCTGGTTGGCTCTTGGTCTTGTCCAGGGCGGCGAGCTTGCCGGTGAGTCCGGTGTTCATACATGGGTTCCTTTGGTTGCGCCGAGTAGCGTATGCACTTCGCGCCATAGAGCGCGAATCTCAAATGCGGCCTTGCCGGCCGGCTCAAATTCGCCCACGGCCTGGCCGTAGGCGAGGGCGCGCCGGTAGGCCGTTCGATCATGAACGACCGTTTCCAGCACCGGGATGCCGGTGCTTGCCAGCTCCCGTTCCACTTCCCGTGTCTCACTGGCGCGGATCGGGGCGCTAGACAGGATGAACGCCCCCGGCTTGCCGCTGGCCTGCAATAGTCGGATCGAGGCCGGCGCGGCGGCAAGGTCCAACAGGCTCGGGCGCACAGGCATCAAGGCGAGATCCGCATGCTCAAGCGCGGCCGCGATGCCGGCTGACGCATGGGGGGGGGTGTCCACGATCAACAGGTCATAGCCTTCCTCGGCTGCGGCCTGGACCGCTGCGCCGACGTTGGCAGACGTGATGGCCACCACTTCGAGCGTGGAGTGCTTGCGGGTTTCGGCCCACCCTTTGGCCGAGCCTTGCGGATCGGTGTCGGCCAGCGCAACGCGCAGACCGGCTTGCTGCGCGGCCACCGCGAGGTGTACTGCGATCGTTGTCTTGCCGGAGCCGCCCTTCTGGACGGCGATGGCGATGGTTTTCATGCACTGCGCTCCTGGTGGAAGTCGCTTGCTTGAGGGCAAGTGTGCAATACCCTAGCAACATGCATGCACGCATGCAAGCTGATTTAGATGCACGCATGCATGGTTGCAAGGTTGCATGCATGCTTAACTGCTGCCACGCCCGCGGGGCTTGGCCTGGCCGGCAGCGTTGCGCTGCGCTGGGGGCAGTGCAAAAAAAGCGGCCGGTTGCCCGGACGCCTCTGCGATTGCAGACTCTGTAGCCATGCCACAACCAGCCCATCGTTTTCAGCTCCTGTGGGCGCGTCGTTTGAAGCGGCGGAATTGGCGGGTGAGTTGGGAAGTCCCTGTCCAGGTGCAAAAGGATCGAAGAGGGTTCATCGACCTGGTGGTGACCAACGACCGATGGACCGTGGCCGTCGAGCTGGACAATGTGGCACCACGCGAAAAGTCGATCCGCAAGCTAGCGTTGTTTCAATGCGACCGTGCCTACGTGGTCTGCCGGAGCGGGATCATTCTGCGGGTCCAGTGAACCGCTGCCGCTTTGTGTGCGCGTAGCGCACGGTGACCGCTCTTCAACGCAGGCGACCCGAAGCCGACAGCCCTTCTAGGGTCATGGCCTGCCTCGAAGTCCGGTTAATTACTCCCTGCCGACCCGCTTTTGCTGTTTGCGGGAGGGGACCGCCGTCGCTGCGCCTTCATGTTGGTTGGTTTTCCAAGTGGGCTCATGCGCAGCGGCGGTGGGAGGGGCGCAGCCCCTCTATTCAGCATCTAACGCTGTCGTCGCCGCGAAGCGGCGGCGACGCCGATTTCGCTGTTGAGCGCTCTATTGCCTGTGTTTTCAACCAAAGGTTGACTGGTTGGCCTCCCAATTAAATGGGACAAATAACGCTACTTCTCCACAGGCTTACCCCCAGCTGCGGTGGATAACTCGCTTTGGCGTGAGGTGTTGAGGTGGAGACGTCGGTGACCGAGGGCGCCGGAGGGTCCAGAAATGTCCTCGGCTCGACCGGGTTTTCGCTGTGCAAACCTGTTTTCAGGCCGTTTCAGACCATTGCGCAGGGGCTGGCCTGCCGGGCCGGCTATTTGAACAGGGCGAGGATGTCGGCGATGTGCCGGGTGGCGCTCTGTGCGCCGCTAGGCGGGTCGCCAGTTGCGCGGAACGCCGCAGGGCGGTCGCCGCCTGTGCGCGGCCTGGCGGCCTGCTCTTGGCGCGACTGGCGACGTGTTTGGGCGTCAGTGAAGGATGCAGTGCCGGCACCACGCACCTGGTCGGCGTGCTTGCGGTCGCGCTTAAGTAGCCAGCTGGTGCCCACCATGTCACACAGCCGCTGGAAGTTGATCCGGCGCACGCCGGCCTCGCTGCACCACAGGTCGCCGCCGTTGGCGTCTTTCTTGTGCCGGCGCACTTGTTTGGTGGGGAATGCCCACCCAAGGCTCACCATCATGTCGAGCGAGCGCCTGGCGCGCCGCAGCTCGGCGTCGGTCTGTCCGCCATAGGCGAGCTGGGCGAGGTCGTGCAGGGTGTAGCGCTGCCAGCGCCCGCCGCCCTGGCGTGGCTTGCCCACAAATCCGGTGCGCACGTCGGCCAAGTAGAGCAGGGCCACGGACATGGCCAGCAGCGAATCGGCCCCATCCTTGCGCAGTGCGCGCACCCGCGTCAGCGCCTTGTCCAGGGCATAGCCGGCCACGATGACGTTGCGGCTAATCCGCATCCACAGGGAGCCTTGCCGCTGCTCCAGGCCGCGCACAAGCCCGTCGCGGGTCGCGTCCAAGACACCCGGCCGGCGCTTCTTGCCGGCGAGCGGCTTGGGCTGACGCCAATGCACACGCTTGTGCGGCCGGCCGCTGGTGGCGGTCGGTTCGGGGCCTGGCGTGTGGGAGCCTGGATCTACTGCTGACATGTCCCGCGCCGATGAACGGCAGCGGGGCAAGGTGGTCGGCGTTTAGGCCTTTGCATCCTTTTCCCTCTTGCACGGCTTCGCCGGCGGGATTAGGATGGGGGTATCGATTAGTGCCCCATTGACTGGTGATTCCCGCCAGCCCAGTGATGAAAAAACCGCCTCGCCAAAGGCGGTTTTTTCGTTTTCGGGGGTCTACTGCGCCAGCAGCTGGCCCACCCGCGTTGTCATATCGCTGCCAAGTATCTGCGCGCGGCCCTTAAACCGCAAGCAATCCCCGTGTGCACAACCATTGCACACCATGCCCTGGCGTGCATTTTGCCAGCATGCGATCCCTTTGCCGGCGTGGCTGCAACGGTATGTGAGCGCGCCAGCGTCGCGCTACGCGCCGTCGAACTCCGGCGGCGTGCGCACGGGCAGCGCGAAGTCGGCCGCCAGCTGGGCGGCCGCTTCCAGGGTCAGCACGTAGTGACTGCCGGCGATGACCAGCGCGGCCAGGTCGGCTGACACCGCAGCCGGCGAACAGATGAAGACATCGAGCGCGGCCAGGCCACATGCGGTGCTATAGGCCGGGCCTGCCACGTCGCCAACGTGTGGCGCGAGGTGGACGCCGAATTGCGGCTGTCCGTGTTGGACCTGGTGGCGCACGTGCAGCAGTAGCCCGGCATGGACGCTGGGATAGCTGCCGGTGCGCGCGGTCGCTGCACTGGATCTAGGCTTGGTCATGTTCGGTTCCCTCGATTTGGTAAAGGTGTGCATAAACATTGCACACCATTGACGTTAAAAAAAGCTGCCGCCGCAGCTTCAATTGAGTAGATACAAGATCCAGCAGAGCCATGCGGTAGCGATGCAGGCCGACAACCGGTTGACAAAATGCAGTGCTTTCTGCTCGTCCATCTTGACGCCCTCTCCTGTTATTAGCGAGACCTGTACGCGATCCAAAAAAGCCCGCCCAGCCCGCAAACCACGCCGACCAGGTAGATCAACCACGCGTTGTCGTTGATTGGACTGCTAAATGCGGCATTGGATGCGGTCGGCTCAAAGGTCGCAAGGCCGTGGATGCCAAAGCCGACAAGTGCGCAGCTCAGGACCAGGAGTACAAAATAGTGCCGGATGGCGTACAGAAGCGAGTGGCGCAATTTCATCGTGATGGCTCCAAGGGTGAATAACAGCGGCGGCGTGCCGCACTAGGGTAAATCAAGCGTAGCTTGACCAGTATTGCGGGCGACCGTCCCACGGGTGGGCGTAGCTGCCGCTGGATAGCTTGACGCCGTTGCGAGGGTTGACGCGCTTGCGGATCGGTTCGGCCTTCGTGTATTGGCCTGGAACCGGGGTGGTGGTGCCGGACATGTGGCCGGTGCCCTGTCGATCCTGGACCAGCTCGCGCAGGGTCACGGTGCGATTTTGCACGGCGACGACTTCGTAAAAGTCCACGTTGGTCTGCTCGTACCCATAGCTAGACACCAGCACCGCCCCCACGTCGAGGGTGTGCGGGCGCTTGGCCTCGGCGCGGCGGTCGGCCTGTGCGTCGGCCAGCTGCTGCCGGCGGGTGGTGAACGTGGCAATGTCGCGCTCGGCCTCGGCTTGCGACCGGAACCACTGCCGATCGATCTTCAAGCTCTTGCCGTGGAACTTGGTCACGACGATGCGGCCGGCTTCCTCGGCGAGGTAGTAGCGCGAGCCGTCGGCCAAGTCGCGCGGCTGCTGGGCATAGCGCGGGGTGGTGAGGTTATCGCGCCATTCGGCACGCTCGGCAGCGGTAAGGGAAGCGGGGTGGGGCAGCTTGCGCATGGTGGTGTCCTGGTCAGTGCTGGAGAGTGGTGGCCAACAGCGCAGCCGCTGCGCTGCCGTGGTTGGATCGTTGCCTAGTGGTGTGCAATGGTATTGCACACCACTAGGCAAAAAAGGGGGTCAGTCTTCGGTGGGCTGCATGATGGTGATGACCGGCTCGGCATCGTCGCCGGGGCCGATGTGCATGTGCAGGGTCACAATGCGGGCCTGGTGGCCTCGGCCCTCACGGGGCACCCGGTGCAGGGCGAACGGCACGCGGTTGGCATCACCGCCACGGGCGGCGAAGTGGCGCGCCATGAACAGCACATCCCACAGCCGGCCTTGCTCGTCCTGCGGCACGTGCTTGCGCTTGGTGTCTTCCTGGCTCCATGCCACGCAGTCGGCCCAGACGGCCCGCGTGACGGCAACCGGCACCTTAAAGCCAGCCTCGCGGGCGAGGGCAGACACGTCCACCAGGTCGCCATCTTCCAGGAGGTCGGCGCGAGTGTGGGTATGGATGATGTCGGACGCTGTGAACATGGCGATGTCTCCGGTAGTTGTATGGTGTGCAATGTCTTGGCACACCTTCATAATACCGATTTGCATGCTTGCATGCAAGCATGCAAGCTGTCATGCATGCACCTCTGCGTTCTATCTCTGGGACATCACTCCCCGTACCAATGCAGGGGGTTGGTGCATGAGGTCGCTCGTTATGGGTAGTCCCCGGCCGCGCTTTGCCCAGACCGCAGCCCGAAGCTCGATCACACGACAACGCTGGCATGCCTGACCTGGCCAGCACACACCACCATGCAAACCCGCTTTTGCGGGTACTCGTCGCCGGCAGCGCAGCCATGTGCGCGCGTGCAACACTGCGGCCAATCACTGGCTAGGCGATATACATGCAAGAGCAAGATGCTCCCGATGACGAATGCCCAATGTGCGGCGAGGAGGGGGGCTGGCCCGGCCTCACTGAGTGGGTGACGTGTAAGCCCTGCAAGGGCACCGGCAAAAACATGTTGCCGCCGCCCGGTGCTTGGGTGGATCTTGACGAATGAGGCACAAAAAAAGCCACCGGGATCTCCGGTGGCTTTTTACCGTGTATGGCGCGGTGACGCCGGGCGATCTAATCCGGCAAGTTCCAATCTTCGCCTTTGTCACGCGGCTCGCGCTTGCGCACGATCAGCGTCACTTCGCCATCGATGGCCACCGGCACGGTGCGTAGCTTGAGGGTGAAGCCGCCGCTGCGATGGGGAAAGGCAACACCGCACCGGAACCACTCGGTGCCGGTTTCGCCGTCACCTTTGGTGTAGCTATGCGGTGAAACGACATCGAAGCGATCGTGCGTGGAGGTCTGTACGGGGGCAGCTGCTGCGGTGGAGTCAGATTTAGGCATCGTCGTCACGTCCTCGGCGTTTGGTTTTGTGCGCGTGCAATCGCACGTGCATGGGAATTTTACATCGTGCAATACCATTGCACACCAACGCCGCCGATGCGGTATTGCGGACTGCGACGCAGGCCGCATCGGTGGCCGCCTGCCGGCGGCCACAAAGCCACATGGCCGTCCACGCATGCTCCACGGCCAGCGCGTAGCGCTGCCCGTCGCCGTGGGGGATGGGTGTATCCATCCCCAGGCGTCGGGGGAGCGGTGGGGCATGGGTGGGCGGGCCTGCCGGTTGCAGCTCGTCCCCGACTTGTCCACGGGGGCGGCCAACGGCCGACGCTGACCTGGTGGTGCCGTCCACCTGGTCAGCGCCACGGTGGGCAAGTGAGGGGCGAGCTGCCGGCCCTCAGTCTGGGCAGGGTGGGTAATAGACGGATCGGCCGGGATCATGTGTTGATTTATTCGGGCGGGTGACGTGCTCTCGCCCGGCCTGCTACGCAGGCGGCATTGCCTGCCGTCTATTACCCACCCCATACAGCCCTGGATCGGTGCGGAGCGCGCAGCGGCGAGGGGAGGGCGGGCCCTTCCGATTGCAGCCCGGCCCCGGCTTGTCTACGGGGCCGGCCAACGGCCGACGCTGACCTGGTGGTGCCGTCCACCTGGCTAGCGCCACGGTGGACAAGTGGTGGGCGGGCTGCCCCCCCCCTCATGCAAGGGTGGGTAATAGACGGGTGAGCCGGGATCAAAGGTTGATTTCCCCGGGTTGGGGATGTGCTATCGCCAAGTTTGCTACGCAGGCGGCAGCGCCTGCCGTCTATTACCCACCCATACAGCTCTGGATCGGTGCGCAGCGAGTCATGCGGCCGTCCACGCATGCTCCACGGCCAGCGCGTAGCGCTGCCCGGCGCCGTGGGAGATGGGTGTATCCATCCCCAGGCACCGGGGAAGCGGTGGGGCATGGGTGGCGGGCCTGCCGGTTGCAGCTTGTCCACGGCGGCGGGCGGTGGGCAAGCGGGGGGCGAGCTGCTGGCTTGGCGCTGGCGATGCCGGCGTGCTGTTGCTCTTTGTGGATGCAGCGAAGCGAAAAACGGGGCTTTCGCCCCGTCCCTCCTTAGTTGAGTTTTTCGACCAGCGCCGCGATGGCTGTGACCAGCGTCGCCAGGGCCGTGATGATGGCCGGCAGATTTTCCAGCACCGTTGCGAGGACTTGCTGCGTGCGTTTTTTCATAGTGCGTTCCTTTCGGCGCGGGGTTATTGATCGCGCACCGATCAGGCGCATGGCGGATAGGCAGACGTGCAAGGGCAAACCCGGAAGCCGCAGCGCAAGCGACCGCAGGGAGTGCGAACGGGTGAGGGTTTGCCCTTGCAGGGCGGCCGAGCCATGCGATGTTCGGGGCAAGCTGGCGATCAATAACGCTGCGTCGATGCGAAGGAAGCGCACTATGAGCACGCAGCGAGGCCGGGGTACTGGATGCCGGCCATTGGCCCTGGCGACGCTGGTCATCGCGGCGCCGGTCGGAAAACGGCGTGCTGGACGGGGCGCGGTTTTGCTTCTGCAAGCGGAGCGCGCAGGGGCGAGGATTAGGGCCGACTGGCGATGACGCAGCACGCGGCATTGGTGCGCAGCACCCCAAGCCGGTGACCGCTTGCGGTCACGCCCCCGCCTGGACTGGATCAGACGCACGGCACAGGCTCGTTTTCGCATGTTCTGCGACATCGGCATGGGTAATCTGACGCATGGGTAACCGCAAACGACCTCGACTAGACCCCTGGCAATTCGGCCCACCTGGCGTGTGCGACGCATGCGGGAGTCCCTGCGGCACGATGGATCAAGCTGGAATCGTCTGCTACGTGTGCTCGGCCGGCGTGTTCATCCAGCGCGGATTCTGGCAATTTGCTCGCTGCCCGAACTGCAAGGGCGCAGACCCGTTTTGCACGGATTGCGGCGGCCGGGCCTACGTTGCGACACCGCGCGAAGACATCGACATGAGCGAGCTAGAAAGCGCATGGGCGGCAGCGGTGGCGCGCTACAGTGCATTCGGGGAAGAGTTGCCCGCGCCGATTGCAGACCTGAAACGTTTTCTCTGACGCCGCCACGGGGAATGGCACTTATTTGGAGTTGAACGCCTCGGCGGCTCGACGGCTCTTAGCACGGTCGCCCACGATTTCTGCCCATTCTTTCCCGCGTCCTGCTTTGCGGTCGGCGACCAGATAGGTGCGGCCGTTGCGGTGCCAACCGCCGCCGCACACAGCTACAACGTCGTCGCCGCCGCGTTGCCAGATGAGGACAGGATCGCAGGAGCTGCGCCCAGCTCTGCGCCAGGCATCGGCTCTGGCATCGTCATCGGTTGCCGTAGGTTCGCCGAGCTGCGCGACAAGCGCGGCGACAACCGATGGATATGCCTCTTTCGAGAACTGGAACTCCACCGATTCGATACGCTCGGTTTTTTCGTTGAGGGTGATGTCGCTATCGCGCGACACCGCCCCGGCGAACGTGAGCGCGGCGAGTGCTTTGCACTCGACCGCTTCATAGGCGGCCTTGCAATTTGCTAAGCCCACCTTGCGTGCGGCTTCTTTGCCCATGCCAGGGTAATAGCCGGCGATGGTGGCCCAACTGCCGCCGCTCGGCGGCGCTGCAAGGGCACCGGCTGCAACGCACGCCGCCAGCAGAGCGGGGAGAGCGAGCGCCAGCCGGCCACCTGGCGGTGCGTGGCTGCGCTCATCTTGGGGGGGTAGATCCATCGTGGTTACACCCGACGCTCGGCACGCGGGTGCTCGGGAAGCGCAAACACGTCATCCGACACCCAAGCCAGCGGACCAATGCGGTCTTCGGCCTGGTTCATCAATTCGCGGATGTCGTCTGGAATCTTGCGGCCGGAGGTATCGCGAATGCTCTGCGCGCCGATTACGCCAACGACCTGGCCACCATCCGTTTCAGTCTTTCCCTCCATAACAAGAAGCACGTTGATATCGGTGCGCGTTGCATATGAACCGTCCCACTCGTCATCCGACAGATCATCTGCGTAGACCAGCACTCGGTCCTTCGGTGCTACTGACAACGCGGCCAACAATTGAGTGGAAGTGAAGATAGCGGGGACGTCTGAGAATTCTTTCATCTGCCTGCTCCTAAGCGGTGAGGTTTGTGGCGTGCAAGCACGCGGCGATTGCCGCACCCCTGGTTGCCTCATAGGCAACCAAGTCGCAGCGGTCAGGGTGAAGCAGCTGCATCAACTTCTCGTAGGCTGCTAAGCGCTGGACATCGGTCAGCGCTTCCAGCCGCCCTGCAAGGTCGAGCAAGTCCACGGTGGGCGCGAAGAGGTCGTAATGATCGGCGTTTCTCTGTCGTTGTTGCGCCGTCCGTTCGGCGGCGCGGTCGGCAGCAACGGCTGCCAGTCGATCCACGTCCGTCGTGAACGGGCCGTGCGGCGAGTGATTCGATAGCTGCTCATCCTCATCCAGGCGTTGCAGGTAGTCGTAGTGCGCTTCGTTGCACTCGTCGTTGAGCATTTCTGCCAGCGCGGCCCACTCGTCCGGCGTGAACTGCGGCATGTGCCGCAGGATCAGTTCACGATAGGAGCCCAGGATCTGGGAGAGGCGCGCGTGCGCAAAGTGATGCCCCTGGAACAGGGCCGCATCGCCGCCCAACAGCGTGACGTTGAGCGCATAGGTGTCATGCGGGCCTACTCGCGCAGAGCACACATCTGCGCTGCTGTCCTGGTCGAGCGCCGGCGGCGCATCGACCCGGGCAACTGGCGCCGGCATTGCTTCGCCAGACGGTGGCGCGTAGCCGTTGACCACGGGCGCAATCAGGGCGTGCAGGCGCTGCCATGCGCCGACGTACTCGGGTCCCGTGTCCTCGCCACTGAACTCGGCCATCAGCACGTGTTGCAGATCCGCGCTGAAGGTCCGCAGCCGGGCTTCGTGCTGTTCGACCAGGCCGGCGAGAAAGTCGCGCTCGGCGGTCACCTGGCGGAGTTCGTCGTGTTCGCTCATGCGCCGGCACCAGCGGTGCGGGCGGTCTTGCGGGTGCGCGGCAGGCCGGGCAATTTCAGCTGCGCCCGATCGCTGGGCAGGATCTTCGCGGCGGTGGCCACCGCCGCCGCGCCGGCCGGTGTCTTGGCCGGCGTGCGCTTGGCGGGTTTGCCCTCGCGCTGGAGCTTGGCCAACTCTTTCAACGCGGCTGGCCGCCCCCGGCGGTAGACCTTGGGCGCGCGCACGTAGTTGGCCGGCAGCACCTCGAACACCATCACGCCCAGCGCCAGCAGCTGGGCGGCGGCGGTGTCGAGGGAGGCAAACACACGCGGTTCCCCGCGCTGGCCGGTCAGTTGCTTTTCGGTTTGGCCCACGCGCACCATGACCGCGTAGCCGCCGACCTGGCCGACCAGCTGCACGGCGCGCAGCACCCCGGCGCTGGCCAGGGTGGCCAAGGTGGTGATGGAAATGGGGGATGTCATGATCGACCTATCAAAATTCGATGTTTGATGCTCGATCATTTGAACCTGACGTGCAAGCCCTAGTGCGGCGAGGCCGGCTGCGCACATAACGCAAGATTCCACGCAGTCACCCATTGGTTCGTAGGGGCTTGCGGCCGCCTCTGCGGCCAAGCTGATACGACGGCAGTGCTAGAGTTTGTTCGTCCCTAGATGGAGTTCCGCCATGAATACGTTTCTGCGCGATCAGCTTCTGCCGCTTCTGCGTGGCTTGTCACGCGCTGGCCTGGTCGGCTTCGGCGTCTTGTTTACGCTGTACTTCCTGTTCGCCGTGCTGCTGTTCGTGTTGAACGATCCGCACGCGAGCGCGTACACCAAGCAGATGGCCGACATGGCTGCACCGTGGCTGGTTGGCCTGGTTGCTGTGTACGCGTTGAGCAAGCTCGTCGGCGAAATGGTCCGCACCTGGTTGGAAGATCACGGCGAGATTTCACCTCGCCGTTGATCGCCAAAGCAAGGATGGCCTGGCACTCATGACCACGGTAGACCCCGGAAGTAGTCCCTGACCATGGCAAAGGCTTCTTCAAAGTCGGGGAGCTCACCCTCGATCTCATCGGCGATCGTCGCGTAGTCAGCCAATGCTCTGTCATGGATTTCTGGCTGATCGAAAGAACCCTGATCCACCGGCACCTCGCGATCATGGCACTTGATGATGATGTCCTCGACCACCGTTTTTTGGCACGAAGCGTTGTAGAGCTCTGGCCGATTGATCAGTAGGTGCTGAAGATCAAAGACGTCCTGGCGACGATACCTATCGCGAAGCGGTTGCTGGAGAAGGGACCTGATCTTCTCAGCTACGAGCGTCGGGAGTGCGTAAACGCGCAAGACCCCGTCTGCGCCCAAGCTGACCTCCTCGATTTGAGGGATCGACTCTAGATAGCTGTAATCAATGCTCAACGTATTCGCGGCCTGCCCGCGTAATAAACGTTCGTGCTGCCTTGTCCCGCGTGTGGCAAAGCCAATTTTCATCTTGATCGTCACGTAGGTCTTATCTCGACCAGGCTGAACGACCCAGCCCTGCCGCCTGCACACAGTGTCGTACGAAAGCCGCTCTTCTGCCTCGATCAGACGAGCATCGATCAACGCCTTGATCTCCACTTCTGCATCAATCGAAAAAGGCTTTTCTGTGGAGAAATCGATGTCGGTCGTGTGGCGCGTACTCTCGTAGTGCAACGCCATCAAGATGCCGCCTTTAAGGCACAGCAGATCGCTGAGCCTTGTGTCAGCGGCGATAGTGTCCAGGATGATGTGGACCGCCTCGCGAAAGCTTCTCTCCTCTGATGAAGCTGCTTTTACCCATCCAGGGATGTTCGTGAGAAGGCTAGACATTGATCGATAGGCACCATTTGGCAGAGAACTCAGGAGAGTAATCTGCCTGCGGGTTCAGCTTCCTAGAACCACCCCGGCTGGCGTAAGCAGTCCACTCGCCCACTTCGACGCTGTCGATTCCGCAATACGTTTCCAAGATGTAGCCAGCCCGGACCTTGTCGATTGGACCGCCATGGGTGTTGAAAGCCGCGACGATTGCTTTTAGGTGTAGTGGCGCCTGTTCCTGAAACACCTCGATCACATGGCGAATCCCACCACAGATGTCTGGGTGCTGGAGCATGTCTACGAAGGTTTTCCCGAGACCTGTCACGCGCAGAGCACCATCATTGGCGCTGCGCCATCCACCGCGGTGCTCCTTGGTCCTGATCTCTTTGATCACGACACCATCTAGCTTTTCGATTTTGACTCGACGCAGCCTTGGCAGCTCTGAATCGGTGTAGGGGCCGTAAAGATCGCCTAAGTCCCTACGCATCTTCTCCTCTGCCAAATCGTTCCAGATGGGAGGATGTGGGCTGACGAAATAAAGGACCTTAGGCAAGCGATTCGTTAACCCGTGATAGGCCATTGCACTGAGATAGGCCACATGCCCGAAGGGATCAATGGAGCACATCAGCTCTGGAACCGGCGCCGTCTCCCCAGGAAGCCTGTAGAGCTGGCTTGGTAGGCTTTTGTCTTGGAGGATCACCTTTCGTTTTAGAAGCGCCTTGCGTGCCTCACCAAGCATGACGGCCCCCGGCTGACCTGCGGGCAGTTGAAGGGGTTGCCCCTCATACGCGCGCTCCATTCCCAGCTTGAACACCTTCGAGGCGATCCAGTAGGTACTAATGATGGGTGAGTCGCGCTCGGCAAGAACCTTGGCAACGAGTGCATCGCGCCAGCGAAGGCGCTTCAAAGATTCATCGGACATGGGACGTGCCACCAAATAGTTTTCGAAAAATTACTGCTAGCATAGAATCAACGTCCTAAGGACGTTGATTCTATGCTAACAGGGAGAAATTTGGCAAGACCTGTTGGTCTGCTTTCAAGCTGCCGGTAAATTAAGTGTTTCGAACCTGTTGCAAAAATATAGTCAAGTTCGATAGACTGAACGTCCTAAGGACGTTCAGTCTATCGAACTACAGACTTACGCAGTTTAGTTTCTCGGAGGCTGTTTGGTGAGCTCCCTGCAGACCCGGAGCCATCCCCAACTGAAGACCTGCCTTACTTCACGGCGCTCTACTCCCGGCAATCAATTTCTATGACCTAGCGCGCAGTGAGCCGCCCACACCCGCTTTACGGTAGTCACGCTCGTGCCGGCGAGTCGCGCAGTGTTGGCGATGCTCTCCCCACGACCGCGCAAAGCGACAATCCGAGCATGTATGTCCTGATCGGCGGGGCGGCCACAGTATTTGTCTCTGGCCTTCGCCAGCTCAATGCCCTGACGCTGACGCTCGCGACGGTCCTCGTAGTCGTCGCGAGCGATCTGCAGGGCGATGCGTAACAACATGTCCTGCATAGATTCGAGCACGACCTTTGCCACGCCTTTCGCCTCTGCCGCCACTTCGGAAAAGTCGACGACGCCGGGAACGGCGAGGCGTACACGAATCCCTGCCGACCCTCTGATTGGCCGCACTGCTGCGCGCCGCCAGCAACTGGCGCAAGCACAAAAAAGCCCCGCGTAAAGCGGGGCGTTGGGCAGACCAGGCCGGCACCTGGCTATTGTTTGTTACGGTCCGGGCGCAGCGCCTTCATCGCTCAAGGGAAGACGCAACCAGCGGAAGATTTTCATGGGGCAGCTCCTGCGTTGTGGCCGAGCGCCTGGTCACGTGCAGCGAGGCTGTATTGAGTAGCAAGCGCACGCCATGCGTCGCGCTCCTCGTCCGACTCGGCTGCATCGGCGTACTCTTCCGCAAGCTCGGCCTTGGCGGCGTCGGTTAGATCCGACAAGAAGAGGTCGGCAATGTTGTTAGACATGGCGGGACGTTTCATAGGGTAATGGCTCTATGGCAGGGCATTGGGACAATCAGGGCGCATCTGGCTACAGGAGCTGCCCACGATAAATTGCATACGTCGCCCACAGGCACAGCCCAGCGAACACCAGGTTCCCCGCCGCCATCGCCAGGCGGGGCCACGTGCGGGTCCACATGCCCGAGTCGCGGAGCCATCGGAAGAGTTTGGATAGGCTATTGCCAGCGGCGCATTGCAGCTGACGCAGCGAACGGCGGTGCCGGCAACGAGGATGATTGGCGGCACCGAGCTGGTGGCCGTGGATGCGGTGATGGTCATCGGTGCAGTCTCCAAGTCAGGTTTGCTGCGGATGTGGTGCGGCAAGGTGGCGATTGCGCCAGCTGGCCAGCGTGGTACGTGCGATGACGCGGCCCGTCAACGGGCCAAGGACAGCGAACAGCAGCGCAAACAGCACACGGCCTAGTGACCACTCGCCCGTTGTCACCATCGGATAGACCAGAGGCAGCGGTGCGAGCCAGCAGCCAACGGCTGCGATCAGTCCCTTGACCAGCGCTAACGCAGGATGGCGCAGCAGCTTCATGTATAAGGGGTTCAGCCGACATACGTATAAAAATAACTCGCAGAATCCGATTTCTTTTGTGAAAACATGAAGTTGCCGGATAAAACGGCGCTTCCATCGGCTCATCCACTACCTCGTCCCTTTCGAAGTTCGGCACGCTGCAACTGTCTTTCGGCGAGTGTGCGCGGCCGGTCGGTCACCGGGTGTGTAAAGGAACGCCGCCGCCCCATGTCCCGAGGTCTTGACCATGCGTGTCATGCCAGCAGGCGATCGGCTCGTGCTCGCTCTCGTGAAGCCGGGGGCATCCGACTATTACCCACCCTGCGGATTCTGTGAGTTATTTTTCACGTATGTCGGCTGAACCCCAGGAACGGCTGAACCCCAGGAAGGTACGACGGTCCACGGCGGTTCTCCATCGCATGGCGCGCGGCGATGCGATGCCGGACACAGGGCGGCCGTGGAACGTCGCGCCGCAGTGCGGGCAGCGGCAGCGCCCGCATCGATCCAGATACCTATGTCCCGTTTGCACACTTCTGCGTTGCGGCACATCGAAACGTCAACCGTCGTAGCAGAACCGAGCACGACCACTGGCGAGCGCAAACCGGTTCCCGCAGGCTGCGCGACTCGCGGCTCGTGCCACGCCGGGTCAAAGGCGGCACGCAGCCACTGTCATGCAGTACACCAGGGACATCCGATGAACCTCTCTCTTCGCACCATCGTGGCGATCGCCGTTGCCGCCTGCGTGCCGCCGTGCACGGCCGTGGCCGCCGACTGGTACATCGCGCCCACCGGCAACGACGGCAATCCCGGCACTCGCGCCGCCCCCTTTGCCAGCGTGATGGCTGCGCAGGCCGCCGCGTCCAGTGGCGATACCGTCTACCTGCGCGGCGGCACCTATCGCCTGACCAACGCCAACATCAGCGTGGTGCGGCAGCCCTACGCCGTGGTCAACGAGATCACCAAGCCCGGCATCGCCTATGTCAACGTCGCCAACGAGCGGCCGGTGTTCGACTTCTCTGCGGTGACGCCCACCGGCCTGCGCGTGGCCGCATTCCGGGTGGCCAGCAACAACTGCGTCTTTCGCGGATTCGAGGTGGTGGGGGTGCGGATCACCATTGCAGACCGCCTGACCCAGTCCGAAGCATTCCGCGTTGACCGCGGCAACGGCAACCTGTTCGAGAATCTGGCGATCCACGACGGCCAGGCGATCGGCTGGTACCTGGTTTCCGGCAGCGACAACCGGGTACACAACGTCGATGCCTATAACAACCGCGGACTCAATGCCTTCTCCGATGGAAACATCGACGGTTTCGGCGTGCACCCGACGCTTGCCGGAAGCACCGGAAACCTTATCGAAGGCAGCCGCGCATGGTTCAACAGCGACGATGGGTTCGACCTGATCAATGCTGCTGCCGCAGTCACCCTGCAACGCAACTGGTCGTTCTACAACGGGTACGACAGCGCATTCACCCCGCTGGGCAATGGCACAGGCTTCAAGGCCGGCGGCTACGGCCGCAACGGAAGCGATTATCCCAAGCCGGTGCCGCGCCACATCGTGCGGTTCAATCTGGCAGTGGGCAATCGATCCAACGGCCTCTACGCCAATCACCACATCGGTGGGCAGGAGTGGATCAGCAATACATCGATCAAGAACGGCCGCGCCAACTACGACATGCAATCCACCTTAAGCGACAACGTCACCGACGTGCCTGGATACGACCACCATCTGGCCAATAACTTAGGATTCGGAACGCGCATCGAAATGATCAACCTGGGGTCTGCAAGTGAGAACGATATCGGCCGCAATTCGTTCAATCTTCCCCTTGTCATCAGTGCAGGCGATTTCGTCAGCCTGGACGAGCGACAGCTCATGCGTCCGCGCCAGGCCAACGGCGACCTACCCATCATCACCTTCGCCACCCTGGCACCGGGCAGCGCCTTGATCGACGCCGGCGCCGATACCGGTGAGGCCTTCAACGGACATGCGCCGGACTTGGGGGCATTCGAGGCGCGTTGATCCGGACGATGGCGCCAGCCGCCTGGCCGACGGTCAGCGCCATCGTGCCCGGCAGGATTGATGCAAAAAACAGCCAAATCTTGCCCAACCGCCTGATAATTGAGGAATTATCACTCCGGCTTCCGGCACTGCGCATGCCGTCTGGTTCGATGCGCCCATCGCCAGCGCCGCGCGACGCCTGTCCGAGCTGGCCCGCGCGCATGCTGGACCGCGACCTCCACGCCTGGCGGTTTAGCGCTGGTCTCGCGCCATTTTATGAATTGTGATCGAGGACGAAGTAACGCGTTGCCGTAAAAGCAGCACTTCTCTAACGCGGCGATTACTTCCGATTTGGTGCGCCGCAAATTTACTAAAATTTTACTTTAATTTAACTATCAAACCAGAAGAAAGACCATGAGAAAATTTAAATCGAAGTACATGCTTGGCGCCTGCATCGTTGGAAGCATCGTTAGCGCGGGTGCAGCGGCGCAGGTCGCTGCAATAAACAATACTGGCCGTGCCGAGGCTATGTCTGCATGGGAAACTACGCTCAAGCACGAGGCTCCGGCTATGGAGGGCTGCTTTAGCTCGACATTTCCGGACATGGGGTGGCAGGCGGTACGCTGTGGCGCACCGCCGAAGTTGGTCATGAAGCCACGACACGTTGCCAGCGGCAACGTTCGTACCACCACCGACAACCGTGTGCTCATCACCGGCAATGGCGATGACTACGCTGCACGCACGGGCAGGCTCACCCACTCAGCCGTCGGTTCGTTCCCGAGCGTAAGCGGCGTGACCACTGGGGTAGTCCAATACTCGCTGCAAATCAATACCGACAACGACAGCAACCCCGCCGCTTGCGCGCAGTTCGGTTTTTCTTCGTGCAGGACCTGGCAACAGTACGTCTACTCCAGCGACGCCGACGAAGACTCAAGTAATGGCTTTGACCCGGTCATCTTCATTGAAAGCTGGGTATATGCGGACAGTACCTCGGAATACGATGCGGCGGGTTGCCCGTCCGGCTGGGATGCTTACGAAGGCAACGCTTGCGTGATTAACAGCGAATCGGTGCGAGTGCCTCTGGTGCCAGTTTCGGGCATCGCTGGTGTCAAGCTGACCGGTTCTGCGACCTCGGGGGGCGTGGATACCGTGTCGTTTTCGGTGAACGGAAGGGCCTACAGAGTGAGTCAGCGCGCCTCTACGGTGGATATCAATAAGATCTGGCGCCTGACCGAATTCAACATCTTCGGCAACGGCGCCAGAACTCAGACGGTGTCGTTCAATCGCGGCTCGCACGTCACGGTAAACGTAGCCGTAAACGATGGTACGACAAATGCCCCGACTTGCCTGGGCAATGCCGGCCAGACGTTCGAGCAGAACAACCTGACGCGCGGTAGTTGCTCCGTATTTGGTGGCGCTTCGCCCGGCATTAGCTTTCCTCAAAGCAACTGACTATTTGCGTCTGGGGAGGTTTCGTCCTTCCCAGACGTTACTTGTTCGCCAACGGGGCGCGGTGGCCGCAGCTGCGCCAGGAGCTGTTCCAGCGTGCTCAGACGTACCGTGGCCCGCAAGGTGTCCGCCTCGGCATGTTCCCGGCGCTGGCGCTCTTCGATCAGATCGGTCCGCGCCGCAGCCAATTCGGCGCGCACGCCTTCCAGCGCTTGGACATCTTTGGTCCAGCGCGCCTGCAGGCCTTGGTGCTCGGCGGCCGCCAGGCGCAGCGCGTCGCGCTCGCGCTGCTGGGCGTCGGCCCGCTGGCGTGTCTGCGTCAGTTCCCGCTCCAGCCGGGTATGGCGTTCCAGCCACTGGCCGTTTTCCCGGTTGAGCTGCATCAGGTCGTGGTTCTTGGCGGTCAGCGCCTCGTTGGCCTGCCGTAGGGCAACCTGCAGTTCCTGTACCTGGTGCTCGTGCCGGCGTTGTTCCTGCTCACGCTGGTCCTTGACCGAGGTGCGGTAGTGCTCCAGGGCTTCCCTGGCGTGGTCGTGCTTCTGCTCCAGGGAGCGGGCGTGGCTTTGGTGCTCCGCCAGTCGCGCCGTGAAGCCCGCGATCCGCTCCTCCAACTGAGCCAGTTCGGTGGTGCGGCGGGCCACCTCGCCCCTGGCGGCGTCGCCCGCCTCGCGTTCTGCCTGCAGTAGAGGGTCGGCAGGGATTCGTGTAAAACACAGCCAAAAGTGAGCTAACTCCCTGTCAGCTAAGGATTTCTCACGACGCACTGCCGACCCTCATGCCGGGCTACTGCTGCACGTGCGTCACCAGGTCAACACGGAGAGCCGCAATTCGGCGTCCACCTCGCGCTACACGTTGGCGACGTGTCAGGCCCGACCTATAGCACCGCGCATGGCCTGCTGGCCGCGCTTGGGCGCGTAGCGCGCCCAAGCGCGCTGCGGTGGCGTCATGAACGTGCCGACGCTCATCCGGCTTGATCCATCGTCACCAACTCAAGGGTGGGCGACCCAAGGCATCCAGGCGCTCTGCATCTTCAAGGATCGCAGCAGTTGTGCGCGGCGAGATGGGCTGTGCGTTATCCAGTCCATAGGCCTGCCGCGCAGCATCGGCGGCTAGAGCTTGACGCGTCCGCGGTGAGTACTCTTGCAGCCGTTGACGCGTGCTCTGGGCCAGCTCGGGCGCGATGACAGGCATCGCGGAAAAGATATCGCCGGGTGCGGGGTTGGCTAGAAATGCTGTCTCCAGGTCGCGCGCATTCGCATGGAGATCAGTTTGCGGATCCTCGATCTCGGCTCTGAATGCGGTTGTCCTGGCAAGCGCGTCGATTGCATCGCGCTTGTCGAAGCGTTCAATTACGTTGGTGGATGTTCCGTACGTTTCGGCCCAGTGCGAATCCCTTAGTAGAACGGCCGGACCGTCGCCCCACGAGTCGAGGACTACAGGTGATTCTTCCGCCTCTGCCGAGCTTGGTGGCTGGTACAGCGCATAGAGGTGGGTCTGCTCATAGTCGCGTACATTCATCATCTGCCCGCCATCCTCCATGCGAACCGCATGCCGACGTGCGTTAATCGCTGCATTGTGATCACAGTTGCCTGCCCCGGCAGCCAGCGCGCTGCCCGCCAGTAAATTTTCGTCATTTTCACCGAGACAGTAAGACAGGGAGCTGTAGGTGGCGCTCCGTCCGTTGCTGAGCCGCAGATCGCTATCGACATTGCCTCGTCCACGGTGCAAGGCGAGTCGTGTCTCGTGTACCGTCTCTGTCGCGTCGGCAAGGCGTTGACGGTCGCTCGCGTCTTCGATGGGTCTGCCGCTGAGTCGCATACCAAGCTGGTAGGCCGCCTGCTGAACTTCGTGCGGCTGTAGGGTTGGCTGCCGGAAGCGATCCCGTCTCGTTCCCGAAGAGCCGAGTGCCACCAAGCCATGCAGGCTGGGTGACATGGGCGCCTCGGGGGATGAAGGCGTAGAGGGCGTGGTCTGCTCTGTGGTGTGGGTTAAATAATGCTCAGGTGAACCCGCTACGGGTGAACCCGCCACGCTCGGCTTTGAACTGCATAGCCCCATCTTGATCTCCTGCAGTGACTGTAGAAGCAAGTTTGGCGGGGAGCGCTCCGCTTCGCTTCGCCTCACCGAAGGCATGGTTGGGACGGCGAAGCATTGACGCGGGGGATTCCCGAGCCTTCGCCAAGCGGCTGATCATTTGCCTGCCGGCATTGCACCGGCTGCGATGGCGTTTTCGGGTTCGCCAACGGAGTGCGCTGGCCGCAGCTGCGCCAGGAGTTGTTCCAACGTGCTCAGGCGCACCGTGGCCCGCAGGGTGTCCGCCTCGGCGTGTTCCCGGCGCTGGCGCTCTTCGACCAGTTCGGTCCGCGCCGCCGACAGTTCGGTGCGCACGCCTTCCAGCGCGTGGACATCGTCGGTCCAGCGCACCTGCAGGGCTTGGTGCTCGGCGGCCGCCAGGCGCAGCGCGTCGCGCTCGCGTTGCTGGGCGTCGGCCCGCTGGCGTGCCTGCGCCAGTTCCCGCTCCAGCCGGGTCTGGCGTTCCAGCCACTGGCCGTTTTCCCGGTTGAGCTGCATCAGGTCGTGGTTCTTGGCGGTCAACGCTTCGTTGGCTTGGCGCAGGGCGACCTGCAGTTCCTGCACCTGGTGTTCGTGCCGACGCTGTTCCTGCTCGCGCTGGTCCTTGACCGAGGTGCGGTAGTGCTCCAGGGCTTCCCTGGCGTGTTCGTGCTTGTGTTCCAACGATTTCGCATGGGCGTCGTGCTCGGCCAATCGCGCCGTGAGGCCCGCGATCCGCTCCTCCAGCTGGGCCAGTTCGGTGGTGCGGCGGGCCACTTCGCTCCTGGCAGCGTCGCCCGCCTCGCGTTCGGCCTGCAGCGCGGTCTCGCAGCGTTGCAGCTGCGTCCTGAGCGAGCCAGCCTCCTGCCGGGCCTGCTCCAGCGCTTGGGTGCGTTCCTGCAGCTGCGCCTGGAAGCGCGCCTGGGCCTGCGCCACGACCGTGTCAGCCTCGGCGTGCAACCGCTCGGCGAGGCGGGCGATGAGGTCTTGAAGTGCGTCGCTCACGCCCATCTTCGCGCCAACGCTTTGCCCTTCCTCCTCTTCCAACTCTCTCAGATAACGGTGGATGGTGGTCTTGGACCCCGTGTTGCCCAGTGCCACCCGCACCGCGTCCACGGACGGATGCGTGCCCGTGGCGCGCAGCCGATCGCGGGCGCGTTGCACATCGCTTTTGTACAGCCCGGACCTTGCCATCCGTCACTCCACGTATTTCGTAACGTATTACATACCATGTAATCACATACTCCTCAACGCATTAAATGAACCGTCGATAGGCGTTGAGCTCACGCGGGATAATCTAAGATTATCCAGCCTAAGGCCGATTTTTCGGCTAAGCTCGCACGCGGGCCAGTACACCCCGGCCCATCTAGCGACTGGGAGGGGCCGATGATCAGCGTTGGGCAGTACCTGGAAGCCGCCACCCGACCCAACACCGAACGCGCTTACGCTGCGGCAACCCGCCATTTCGAGATCGAGTGGGGTGGTCATCTGCCGGCGACCGCAGAGCAGGTGGCGCGCTACTTGGCCGCCTACGCCGGGCAACTCGCGCTCAACACACTCAGGCACCGGCTCGCAGCACTGGCCCAGTGGCACCAGGCGCACGGTTTCGCCGACCCCACGCGGGCGCCCGTCGTACGCAAGGTGCTCAAGGGCATCCAAACGGTGCATCCGGGTCAGGAAAAGCGAGCCACGCCACTGCAGCTCACGCAGTTAGGTCAGGTCGTGGATTGGCTCGATGGCGCCGCAACTGCGGCCGGAACGCGTGACGATGCGGCCGGTCGGCTCCGGCACATGCGCGATCGCGCCTTTGTACTGCTGGGCTTTTGGCGCGGCTTCCGCGGCGACGAACTGGTTCGCCTCCAGGTTCAGGATTTGGAGTTGGTGGCCGGCGAAGGCATGACCTGCTTCCTGCCGCACAGCAAGAGCGATCGCCGGCACGCCGGCACCACCTACAAGGTCCCGGCGCTGTCGCGCTGGTGCCCGGTGGCTGCCACCATGACCTGGGTCGCGGCAGCCGCCCTCCACGAGGGGCCACTGTTTCGCGCAGTCAACCAGTGGGGGTGGATTGCCGCCGCGCCACTCCACCCCAACAGCCTGGTGCGTCTGCTACGGCGGATCTTCCGCGAGGCTGGGCTGAGCTCTCCCGACGACTACAGCGGCCACTCGCTGCGCCGCGGCTTTGCCGGCTGGGCCAACGCCAACGGCTGGGATGTCAAGGCGCTGATGGAGTACGTCGGCTGGCGCGATGTGCACTCGGCGATGCGTTACATTGATGGGGGCGATCCTTTCGCACGCCGGCGCATCGAAGCCAGTCTGCCGGAAGCGCCCGCGCTGCCAAGGCCTGCAACGACCTGAGGGGCTGGATGGCGTCGATCGAACGGACCGCATACCCGCAGTTCAAGCGCAACCCGGTCGTCCGCGAACTGGTTGCGGCCTACACGCCAACCGACGCTGAGGTGGCCTTCGTTGCCGAGTACACCCGGCAGCCTGCGCACCGCCTGACGCTGACGATCCTGCTCAAGACCTTCCAACGGCTGGGGTATTTCCCCGTGTTGGACGAAGTCCCGCCGGCGGTGATGCGCCATATCCGCAGCGCGCTGAAACTGCGCGTGCAGGTCAAGCCAGCGAATCTTGCCAACGCCTCGCGCTATCGCTACTACCGTCGGATCCGTCAATTCCTGCAGGTCCGGGCCTACAGCGACGGCGGGCTGAAGATTGCGGCACGCGCGGTATACGAAGCCGCTGCGGTGATGGATAACCCGGCGGACCTGATCAATGTAGCCATCGAACAGCTCGTGCGTGATCGCGTCGAGCTGCCGGCGTTCTCCACACTGGATCGCCTGACCCGGCGCATCCGCACGCTGGTCAACGGGCGCTATTTCGCTCAGATCGAGGCTCGACTGACCATCGATGAAAAACAGCGCCTGGAAGGCCTCCTGCAGGTCGAACAGGGGCGTCAGAAGAGCCCGCTGCACGCGATCAAGCGCCTACCCAAGCGCTCTTCGCTGCAGCATTTCCAGGAGTTGATCGACCATATCGCCGAACTGGACGAATTGGTCGGCAGCGAGGTGCACCTGGCGGGCATCCCGGAGGTCAAGCGCAAGCACTTCGCTGCCGAGGCGCGGGCATTGGATGCTTCCGAGCTGCGCAAGTTTCGGGCCGCCAAGCGCTACGCCGTACTGGTGTGCTTGATCCACCGGGCCCGGGTCCAGACGCGCGACGATCTCGCGGAGATGTTCATCAAGCGCATGGGGAACATCCACAACCGGGGCCGAGAGGAACTGGAGCGGCTGAGGGCGCGCTATCGCGAGAAGACCGAAGCGATCGTGGCGACGATGTCGGATGTGGTCCGCGTCCTCGACCATCATCGCGGCGACACCGAGGCGGGGCGTGAAATCCGCCACCTGATCAACGCCCATGGTGGCGCGCAGACGTTGCAGGCCGACTGCAACGCCATTGCGGCGCATAGTGGCGACAATCACTTGCCGCTGCTGTGGCCGTTCTATAAAAGTCACCGCTCCACCATCCTGCGGATGGTGCGTAGGCTGGACTTGGCCTCGACCACGGAGGACCGCTCGCTGATCGACGCGATCGAGCTGATCCTGACGCAGGAACGAAGCCGCAGCCATTGGTTGGACGAAGCGGTCGATCTGGCATTCACCACCCAGCTCTGGCGCAAGACCATCGTCCATCGCACCGAAGTGGGCGGCGAGGAGCGCATCCACCGGCGTCTGTTCGAGGTTTGTGTGTTCTCATCGCTGGCCAACGAACTGAAATCGGGCGACGTGGCTGTGCGCGGATCGGAAACCTACGCCGACTACCGCGAACAGTTGCTGCCGTGGGAGCAGTGCGAGCCTCTGTTGGAGGATTACTGCAAGCACGTGGGGCTGCCGGCCACGGCCGTGGGCTTCGTCAATGCCTTGCAATCGCGCCTGACGCAAGTCGCCGAGCTGACCGATCAGGGCTATCTGGAGAACGGCCAAGTGGTCATCGGCGAGGATGGCATTCCGGTACTCAAGCGCAGCAAGGCCAAGGAGATGAGCTGCGGGGCCCGTGCCCTGGAAACCGCCGTCCTCGACCGCATGCGCGAACGCAGCGTCATCGAGATCCTGTGCGATGTGGCCCACTGGACGCGCTGGCCCCGTCACTTCGGTCCTCTGTCCGGCTCGGACGCCAAGATCGAGCAACCGACCGAGCGCTACGTCCTCACCGCCTTCACCTATGGTTGCAACCTCGGACCGGCCCAGGCTGCCCGACACCTGCGTGGCGCCGTCTCGGCGCACATGCTGTCGTTCGTCAACCGCCGGCATGTGGATGCCAACAAACTGGCGGCGGCCTGTCGGGACATCATCAACAGCTACGCCGGCCTGCAGCTCCCCAAATGCTGGGGCGATGGCAAGAGCGCAGCCGCCGACGGCACCAAGTACGACCTCTACGACCAGAATCTGCTCGCTTCGTACCACATCCGCTATGGCGGCTACGGCGGCATCGCCTATCACCACGTGTCCGATACGTACGTCGCGCTGTTCAGCCACTTCATTCCGTGCGGTGTCTGGGAGGCGGTCTACATCATCGATGGCCTGCTGAAGAACACCTCCGACATCCAGCCTGACACCGTCCACGCCGACACGCAGGGGCAGTCGCTGCCGGTGTTCGGCCTTTCGCATCTGCTGGGCATCCAGCTGATGCCGCGCATCCGCAACTGGCGCGAATACAAGTTCTTCCGCCCCGATGAGGACATTCGTTACGAATACATCGATGCACTGTTCCGGGATACTGTCGACTGGGATCTGATCGAGACCCACTGGAAGGACCTGATGCAGGTCGTGCTCTCGATCAAGACCGGCAAGATCGCGGCCTCGACGCTGATGCGCAAGCTGGGCAACTACAGCCGCAAGAACCGGCTGTACCAGTCCTTCAAGGCGCTCGGTTCGGCCGTGCGCACCTTGTTCCTGCTGCAGTACATCTCCAACCGCGAGTTGCGCGAACAGATCACCGCCTCCACCAACAAGGTGGAGGCCTACAACGGCTTCGCAAAGTATTTCTTCTTCGGCGGGGAAGGAGTGATTGCCGACAATGACCCCGTTGAGCAGGAGAAGGCCGTCCAATACAACGACCTGGTCTCCAATGCCGTCATCTTCTACAACGTGGTCGAACAGACCCGAATCATGACGTCTCTGATGCGGCAGGGGTGGAAGATCACGCGGGAGGACGTGGCGTTCCTCAGCCCGTACGTGACCAGCCATGTAAAGCGCTTCGGGGATTACCTGATTGATGTGGAGGCGGTCCCGGAACCGTATGAGACTGAACTGGCATTGGCAGGGTAGTTTTGGTGCGCCAAAATATCCGCTAACTCACTGATGCAATGGATGAAATCCGATCTTGTGAGCTATTTTTACACGTATGTCGGCTGAACCCCGTGTTGCAGATCCGCGCTGAAAGTCCGCAGCCGGGGCTTCGTACTGCTTCACCAAGCCGGCCAGCACATCGCGCTCGGCTGTCACCTGGGCAAGGTCGTTGCGGTGGCTCATGCGTCGGCACCAGCGGAGCGGGCGGGCTTGCGGGTGCGCGGCAGGCCGGGCAATTTCAGCTGCGCCCGGTGGCCGCCGCGCCGGCCGGCTTCCTGGCCGGCTTGGGCTTCGGGTTTGGCCTGGCGCTGGAGCTTGGCCAACGCCTTCAGTGCGGCCGGTCGCCCCCGGCGGTAGACCTTCGGGGCGCGCACGTAGTTGGCCGGCAACACCTCGAACACCATCACGCCCAGCGCCAGCAGCTGGGCGGCGGCGGTGTCCAAGCTGGCAAACACGCGCGGCTCACCGCGCTGGCCGGTCAATTGCTTTTCGGTTTGGCCCACGCGCACCATCACGCTGTAGCCGCCGACCTGGCCGACCAGCTGCGGTGTCAAGGACAGAATATTCGGAGAAATTATGAAACTTAAGAGGGATGCCAGGACACTGAAGGCGAAGGCTATTGCTTCATTAAAGCGTGGCTTGGAGGCATTCAATAACCATGACGATAATGGGAGGACGGAAGCAGTTCTTCTTATGTTTCAGCACGCTAGCGAAATGTTGGTCAAAGCGTTGCTGGTTCAAAAGGGACAAGACGTCTTTGATGAAGAAAAGGGAACCTCGATTGGTATCGACAAGGCGCTCACTACTGCTCAGTCCAAAGGGTGGATCACCGCATCACAAACTGGAGCTATCCGCGTTATTGATGCGATGCGCAACTCGGCCCAGCACTGGATGATCGTGGTTCCCGAAGATGCTCTCTACATCAATGCAAGAGCATTGATAACTGTCTTAGATGAAGTGCTCACGACGCACTTCAATGACACTCTTGCGGACAATCTTCCGGTCCGGGTCTTACCCTTGTCTACCCAAGCGCTGCCGGATTTTCTGATGCTGGTAAATCGTGAATACACACAGATTCGAGAACTACTTGCCCCGGGTCGAAGGGCGCGAGACGAGGCCAGAGGCCGAATCACGGCACTCCTGGCGATGGAAGCACACGTCAGCGAAAAGGTCGCAGTCTCCAAAAGAGACCTTTATAGAATTGAAGAAGCGATCAAGGAAGGCACTCCCCTGGACCAGGTGTTCCCACGGTTGATGACCCTAGCAACGAACATTGAAGGAGAGGGGCCGACTATTCGTGTCCGATTTACCAAAGCCACAGGCGCTCCAGCTGTTCGGTTCGTGTCAGGTGATGACCCGGAGGGGGCGGCTGCCATCCGTGAAATAGATCTCCAGAAAAAATACCACTGGAGCCGGAGCGAGTTGGCAAAAAAACTGGGGTTGCCAACCAAGAAAGTCAAGGCTATCCGCGACCATCTGCGAATCGACGAAAATTCAGCATACGTCATGTTCTTCGAGTTCGGAGCCCAAAAACATCCCAGATACTCTGACAACGCGCTACGCGCGCTTCAGGCTGCTATCAGCACCGATTTGTAGAGCTAATATGGCGTACACGTTGATTCTTAAAAACCTCTGCTGGCAGTGATTAGTTCACGCGGCGCATGGGGTGTAGGGGCAGCGCCCCTACGGGCAACGCTTCACTCACGCAGTGAACAGGTCGGCGCCGGCAGCAATGATGCTCCGCCAGCATGTCCGCAAGATCTCTAACCACCTCCTGCAGACCGCCTTTACTTCTACTCTGTTGTTGGTGGCCACCTGCTGGTGGCCACAGGGTCACGTGGCCGTCCAGGCATGCTCCCCAGTTATCAATTCCCGTAACCTTGCGCGCAGTGCGCGGCCCACACACGCTTGACGGTGGTGACGCTCGCGCCTGCCAGACGCGCAGTGTTGACGATGGTCTCCCCACGGCCGCGCAACGCGACGATGCGAGCATGTATGGCCTGATCGGCCGGGCGGCCACGGTACTTGTCTCTGGCCTTCGCCAGGTCAATACCCTGACGCTGACGCTCGCGGCGGTCCTCATAGTCGTCGCGAGCGATCTGCAGGGCGATGCGCAGCAACATGTCCTGCATAGATTCAAGCACGACCTTTGCCACACCTTTCGCCTCGGCCGCCACTTCGGAGAAATCGACAACACCGGGAACGGCGATGCGCGCACCCTTCGCGCGGATAGACGCTACCAGGCGCTCGGCTTCGGCCAGTGGCAAGCGGCTGATCCGATCTATCTTTTCTGCAATGACCACTTCGCCCGATTGCAGATCCTCGATCATGCGCAGCAACTCAGGGCGATCGGCGCGCGCACCAGAAGCCTTCTCACGATAGACGCCGGCGACGTAGAAGCCGGCGGCCTTGGCCTCTTGGACGATCGCGGCTTGTCGCGTGAGATCCTGGCCATCAGTGCTGACGCGCTGGTAGATCCGAGCAACCTTGAAGGGTTCTGCAGGAGCACGTGCCATCAAATGCTACTCGCCAGATCGGCGGGGGTAGGAATCACGTCGGACATGGTGGCCTCCTGCGCGGCCTTTTTGGGTATACCTAAACGTACCATCAACTTTACGGGTGGCCCAATATTTTTTTGTGGACTTAAACGGACCACATAAAATGGGCCAGCCTAAATGGACCATTCATCCGATAGGGAGGTCTCCGGGGCAGCTGTCATTCTCAGAAAACGACTGCACGGAATGTCAGGAGTCGGCTGCACTAGTGGATTGCAGCGCGGCGTATAGAGCCGTCTTGCTCACCTTGAGCCGTTTAGCGGCCTCTCGGGCATTAAGCCCGTTGGCGATGTGCTCCCGCGCTCGCTGCAACTTGTCGGCGGTGACAACCGGCTTTCGCCCGCCCTTCCGTCCGCGTGCGGCGGCAGCGATCAGCCCGGCCTTGGTGCGCTCGCGGATCAAATCGCGCTCGAACTGGCCCAGTGCGCCGAAGACGTGGAAGATGAGCCGTCCGCCCGGCGTGGTGGTGTCGATGCTTTCGGTCAGCGACCGGAAGCCGACGCCACGCGCTTCCAGCGCGGCGATTGTCTCGATGAGGTGTGGCATCGAGCGCCCGAGCCGATCCAGACGCCAGACGGCCAGCACGTCGCCGGCGCGCAGGTAGGCCAGCGCATCAGCCAAGCCGGGCCTGTCGGCCTTGGCCCCAGAAGCCGTGTCCTCAAAAACGCGCTCGCAGCCTGCCTTGCGTAGCGCATCCGTCTGCAAAGCGGTGTCCTGTTCCGCCGTCGATACCCGCGCATAGCCGATCAGTACCATTACCGTCCCTTTTGTCCGTCTTTTCGTCCGTATATCATAATGTCCGGAAACCCATTAAACAAGCGCATTTCCGGACATTGTCATGCATGGCCGACTAATGATCGTTTGACGGACATTGAAAGTAAGGCGTTTTTGCATTACAATGCAAAGCATCAACCTTGGGTTGCGAGGGCAAACCACCATGACCACATTGACCGTTACCGCACGTGGACAAGTGACGTTTCGGAAGGACGTACTGCAACACCTCGGCATCAGGCCAGGCGACAAGATCGAACTGAACTTGCTGCCAGATGGTCGGGGCGTGCTCAAGGCGGCCCGGCCCGCAGGGACGATAGCCAGCTTTGTCGGCCTGCTCGCGGGCAGGACGCAGAAGGTTGCCACCATCGAAGAGATCAACGAGGCGGCGGCGCAAGGCTGGGCAGGTAAGCAATGAAGGTCGCAGTCGATACCAACGTCCTTGTGCGTGCGGTTGTGCGTGACGATCCCGCACAAGCGGACGTTGCCGCCGCAGTCTTGACCGACGCCGAGTTGATCGCGGTCGCGTTGCCGTGCCTATGCGAATTTGTTTGGGTGCTGCTGCGTGTCTACGGCTTCCAGCAAGCCGACGCGGCCAGCGCGATCCGGGCACTACTGGCCGCCGCGAATGTGGAAGTGAACCGGCCTGCCGTGGAGGCTGGTTTGCTGGTACTCGACGCGGGCGGAGACTTTGCCGATGGCGTCATTGCCTACGAAGGCAACTGGCTTGGCGGGGAAACCTTCGTTTCCTTCGATAAGAAGGCGGTGGTACTTCTCACGGCGCAAGGGCAATCAACTCGCCTTTTGTGAGGGGCGTTGTTCAGAGGTTCCCTAATAGCGCAATCTCAGGAGTTTACCCGTGTCGGCCTATCATGAATTTATCCAACCCTTCTCGCACGAAGAATTAATACGTGCTTTTGAGACAGAGGACCTCGTAGGATGTGTGTTGCGTATCCACCTTCACGTTGAAAAGCTGCTGGTATTCGCTCTGAAATCCTCGATCAATTCGCAGATCGCCAAAGTCATCACCTCCGTACCACAGAACTTTTCGAATAAAGTGCAACTTGCTGCCGCCTTCGGTGTACCGGTGGAGATATGTTTGGCGGTGCTCGATCTAAATGCTTTGCGCAATAAGATTGGGCACAATCTTGGTCAACTGCTAGCACCGCAAGATGTTCTTCAGCTTGCTACGAAGATAGATGCTTTTCGCGCAGCGTTTTTCCCCGAAGAGCCTACTGTGATGGCGAGCGCAATGGAGCTCTCTAGCACCGGCAGTGGTAAGCGGCAGTTCGGGGCCGGCGAAGCGATCTGGGATTTTAAGATCGCTTCCGGTCTTCTTAATGTATGGATGCTGAGATATTGGGCCCAGCGAGGTTGGCTGAGCAAATCCACCGCTGGATCCTAACAGTCGGCCAACTCCCCAGGCGTTTCGTGCGAGCTCGACGAGCTGGGCCGCCTGCATCTGCAATGGCTGTCCGACCTGGACGCCTTCAAAGACTCGCTGCGCACGCAGGGCGCAGCACCCAAGGTGCTGGAATGCGTGAACGAGGCTTTCGGCCGCCTGGCCGAGCGCATCAAGCAGCTTGCCGGTTGATCGCCGGAATTTTCGGCGGTTCCGGCTTTGTCGCACCGTGCATAGGAGTTCTGAGCAATTACGACCTCTCGCGGCGCTTCGTGCATAGAACTTCTGACCGCTCTCGGTCAGAAGTTCTATGCACACACGGCGGCCAGCCAGTGAACTGGTGAAATCGTCTTCTGAAAACGACAGACTCCGACAATTCCGAGGGTCGTGTCGGAGCCAAAGAGCCTTTGATTACTGCTGTGCCGTGTTCGGGTGCTCAGCCGCTGCGACCCACTGGTAGATGGTCGCCATGTCCCGCTGCGCTTTCTTGGCCGCATCCATCGCTCGCACGACAATATCTGTCATGGCTCGTTGGCACAGCTCGTTCTGAATCTTCGCGATGCTGCCGCTGGACAACTCTGAGATCGCGTGAGCAAACTGGTGCAGCCGCATGACGGCCAGCCGGCAATCCGTTACTGCCTGATCCGAAACCGGCGTTCTACCACCTAGCACGGCATCCAGTTTCCCCGCTTCTTCCCGCATCGTGCCGCCGCTCTTGCTCCAGAATTCGCGAAACGGCTTGATCGCATCGGATGACTCTTTCCAGAACGCGTCGTACAGCTCGCGCTTCCCGGCCGCTTCGGCAATTTCCTGTTCTTCGTTCATGTGTGCTCCATCAGTAGGCGGATCTTTTGGCATGGCCGGCGCGCGGTTGCGCGTGGTAGGCTTGCGGCTCGTCGTCATTGCCCGTCCCTCTAAGTGGTAGTGATGGCAAGCCGGCAGATTGCCCGATCTGCCGGCTTTTTTTATCGCTCGCGATCTGGTGTTGATCGCGGCGGCTGTTTGGTCTTTTCGCTCTTGCTCTTCTCGGCCGGCTTCGCCGGCCCAAGTCCTTGCGTCTCGCCGGCGTTGAGTTTTTCTTGGATCGTGGCGCGAACGCCGGCCACGAACTGCTCACGCAACTGCGGTGCGTTCACCACCTTCGTGGCGCTGTAGAAGTCAGCGCGGCGCAGCGTGGCGTAAGCCTCTTTCAGCTCGGGGAATGCCAGTACGGCCTCGGCTTCCGGCAGCCGCTGGAACGCGTCGGCGCGGGCGGGGCGCACAAGGTGATGGCCGGCGTCCTTCAGCAGGCCGGCAAGATCCTTGTTTCCTTCCAGTTGGTCCATGCTGAAAACGACGTCCCGGCGCGTCACCTCCGCTTTGATGTTCGGCAATGCCAGCTCGTTGACGCTGCGGTCGCGGGCGACATAGAGCGCGTCGCGGCCGCCCTTGTTCTGCCCGAAGTATTCCCATTGCAGATGGAAGCCGGAGGCCTCGGCCAGCTCGCGCGTGAATTCGCGCAGCGTGCGGCTATTTCCATCCCGGAACGGGTGGATGTAATCGAGTTCGGCATAGAGTGAGGTGAGCTCTTGGACGAACGGACCGGTCTTCATCCGCCGGAGACGTTCGGGGTCAGCGCGCCCTAGTGTTTCGCCGAGCCGCCCAATCGCCTTGGCATCCATGTCTGAGTAGCAGACATGCGACGTGACGTTGGCCGTCTCTAGCTGGCGGTGCTTCACCCAATCGACACCCGCCGGCACGGCATCCCTGAAGCGGCCGGGCGTCACGTCATCGAAGCCAAGGCCTGGTAGATCCTGGAAGATCCGGCGATTGATCTCCTTCAGGTGGTCCACGTCAAATGCGCCCCCCACGGGGGCCACACGCAGCTCAACAATGCGCCGGAAGGTGTAGAAACCTTCCAGCTCATCGCGTCTTGCTGCAATGTCGAGCTTATCGACCATGGACCACGTCGAACGACGGTGCCATGAACTCTTCCTTGCTGATTTCGCCGCGCATGAAGCGCTGCGCCAAATCCTGCGCAGCTCTGCTCACTGCGAAGCCTTCCAGTGCCACGGAACCGTGTGCGTATTCCACGGCCTCACGGCGCAGGCGCAGCTCATCCTCGGACGGCTTCGCAGGTCCGCTCGGCTCGATCACGAGGCGGCCATCGGCGTAAGCATCCATCAGCTCGCGCATCACCTGCGACGGATTCCGATGGCGCTCCTTGGTCTTCACTGCATTGTTGAAGCGATCGCGGCTGTTCTGATCAATGCGGAGCGTGTAATTCACTTCCAACATGTCCTGCTCCTGGTTCGGAGAGTCGCCAGCGGGGGCGACTCGGCAAGCCTCCAGTTTAATATCGCTTCCGGTGAGCTGGTCTTTCATATCTTCGGCGCCATCGCGCAGTTTGAGCGCCGGCTTATGGTCGAGCGGACGCGGGCAGGCCTCTATGCCGCCCGCGCGCGTGGACGCAACAGCGGCCGCCGAGTGAAAGCGCCGATACCATCCGCGCAATCGAGACTCTGGCACTGACCGATCGAACGCCCGAGGACATCTGCAAGGCGCTGAAGATTAGCCGCAGCAGTTTCTACAAGTACGCGCCTGCACGCGCAGCGGCGCCGGCGGCGGCAGTGGTGACAGATCTGCGCGATCGATCGCGCGGATCTGTCACCAAGTAAAAGCCCGGCGGTTAGGCCGGGCTTTTGGTGACAACTGCGAACTGGCCAGGTCGAGTGCATGTCGTCAAGCTTAGGTTCCTTGCGGCTCCGCGTTTGTGCGGTACTGCTCCCGGAGGGCATCGATTTTTTGCTGACCCGGCACAGGCCGGTGTTGCTGGCGGTGATGACCGGCGGCCAGGAATGCGACACTGACCATGGCGGAGATGGCGATGGTTGCCGCGATGGCGGCCGCCTGCTTGATCTGGCCGACGCAGACTGCCTGCGGCAGGGGGGAAATGAGGGCCAGAGTAACGGCGGTCGATCCGGCGAACTGCTTGTGTTCCGTTTTCATGGTTCATTCTCGATAGCGAAAGGACAGGGGTCACGGAGTGGTTGCGGGCCTCCTTTGCGCGGGGCTGTTGTCGATGATCTTGAGCGCGCCCTGGTCGGGCGCCCAGTTCTTCAGCTCGACGGTGATCGTTGCGAAGCCGACATCCCGCAGCAGCTTCAGCCCGGTTTCCGAGCTGCTGAAGAAGCGCACGGCGCGGTCGGCGTCCCGCACGAGGATGGCCGAGTCGCCGAGCCGGTCGGCGGCGCTGACGTAGAACCGCCCACCGACGCCCACGAGCTGGGCGCCGGTGAAGCCACCGGCAGCGTGGGCGGCGCGGAACTGGCTAAGCGTCATGGACTGCTGCATGGCGCCTCCCTAGGCCGCCGAGGCGGCGGTGTCGGCGTCGTCTTCGTCGCCGTTGTCCACGTCCGCGATGATGAGTTCATCGAGGTCCACCGTGAAGCTGTGGGGCAGGTCGCCCGGACTGCTGGGCGACAGAAGCCCCCAGGTCAGCGGGCCGCCGGCGCCATTTAAGTTGTCTTCCAACACACTGAGGCAGTCACGGCGCGCTTCCTCGGGATCGCCATGGTAGTGCGCGGCAATGAACGGATTTTCGGCGAAATGGGCCGCGATGAAGGTCCGGAAACGTTCGTCGCCGGCGGCGGTGAAACCATGGATTTGCTGATAGTTCGACATGCGGATTACCCCTAACTGTGAGTGACGCTTGGCTGGTGCGGGATCAGGACAGCGACCGGGTGTCCCGCGCTGCCTTGACCAACGTGGAAACCGCTTTGGCAGGCACCAAGTCGCCGGCGTTGATGCGCTCGCACAGCGCGTCGATGTCGCTCTCGGTGATGCGCGGACCGGCGTCGGTCAGAATGGAATCGATGTCGGCCGGCAGCACGTCGTGCCGCTGAAGCAGGCGTAGGCCTGCGAGGATGGCGGCGAGTTCGATCGGCTTGACGTTCATGCTTCACTCTTATGGTGGCTACGTGTTGGCGACCAATACGCACTTTCCATGTAACCAAATTATATAATTTTGGCTTCAAAGCGGGGGCGAAATGCGGCGCGAAATAATGGTTTCGCGTTCGCACATTCAGCCAATAGTCAGGTTAATAATAGGAGCTGTAATCCTTGGGCCTGCCGTCCCACTTGGACAGGCTGCCGTGGTGGCCGGCGCCACCGCTCAGGACGTGCAAATAGGCGGCGCGGTGCATGCGCGGCATGGCGCCGGCCTTGAAGACACCGGGGCGAGGCACGGCGGTGCCGGCCATGGCCTTCTCGCCGGCCTCGGTCTTCTCGGCCTCGATCTCGCACACCACGGCGGAGCGTGCGGACGGTACGCGCGTGACTTCGTAGAAGTGCACGTTCGTCTGCTCGTAGCCGTAGGTTTCATACACGATGTCACCCACCGCCAAGCCGTGGCCGGTTTCGCGGCGCTCGCGCTTGGCGTTCTCATTCGCGGCCTGCCGCTCGATGTAGCTGGTCAGGTGCCTATCGCGCTGCTCGGCCGTGGTGAATGCCAGGTTGAGAGCGGCGCGGATCTGCCGACCCTTGTAGGCCAGCAGGGCGTAGCGCACGCCGTTGCCGTAGCAGTAGGCGACAACGCCGGCCTGCGGGAACTCGCGGGCCTCGGCGTTGGCGGGGATATAGCGGGTCTTCTTCGGGCGGTTCATGGTGCGGATCTCCGGTCGGATCGTGATGACAGGCGCGAAGGTGCTGCTGACCAGGTCGTCAGCGTCGAAGATGCTCATGCCTGCACCTCGACCAGCTCGATGCGGCGCGAGGGATGACGGCTGATCGTGCCCATGAGGGTCTCGCATTGCTGGCGGCTCATCGGATACCGGGTCAGACGCAGGCGCTCGTCGCTGTGCTTGCTGACGGCCTCGATGTGGAAGAGAGGACCGCGCTCGATGTAGACACGGGCATCGGCGCGATAGGTCATCACGTCGTAACCACCATTCGCCAGCACGTACACGCGGCACCACCACCCGGCCCGCACTTCCTGCACGTTGTCCCGGCGCGCAGCCACCCCGTTGAACATGCCCAGCAGCACGTCACCCGGCTTGATGTCCTTCGCGTCTATCCACATTGCTTTGCTAGATGCAGGAGCCGGCTTTTGATCTTGTGTATCGCGCTTCGGCGCGGACGTGTTTAGGTTCATCGGGACGTTCCTTTTGCTGTTGTGGGGGGAGTTGACCATTGCTTCGCTGAGTGCCTTTCGCCGTGTTGCCCGTAGGTCGGCCGGGTCAAGCGGGTGTCCAGGGAGAGACGGGAAGCCGCAGCCCGGAGCGCAGCGCAGGGACCGGGTGAGCGGATCAGCGAAGCGGTGCCCTGGATGGCCGCGCAGCGCCCGGACTACCGTTCAGGGCAGGCGAAAGGGTCTCAGCGATGCAGCACGCCACCGGCGACGCGTGGGAGCGGTCCCGTGGACCGTGAGCGCGTCGCGTCAGCGACGTGCAGATGGAGCCGTTCCGGCGAGCCGCAGGCACGGTTCTGCGGCCGTGTGCGGCCGCCGCTGGTGATCGCGTTGGTGATCGAGCTGGTGGCCGTTCTGCAGGGCAGGGCGGCCGCACTGGCCGGCGTGCGATCGGCACGCTGAAACTGTCTTGCGCGCGTGCGAGAGGACGCCCGCCCCCAGCTTGCCCACCGCTTCCCCCGGACCCTCCGATAGGGACGTCTCCGGGCTCCGGGGCGGCGCCATCAAAAGCGGGTTTGCAGTGGGGAGGTGAGGGTGGTTCCCTGCCGGCGGCGGGAGCGTTGCTCTCGGCGCTGAAGCCGCGCGTGTGCGGGTGAGGCGTTGTCCGTAGGGGGTCCCCCCCTACACCCCGGATCGGGCACCTGGTCGTCGTCGGCGCCGGCGTTGGTGACACGATCGCGCACCTGGTCAGCTGCATTTGTCACCAAGACAGTTTCAGCGTGCCGGCCAGGGCGTTGGCGACATGCCTCGGCCTGGCCAGCCGCCGGGCTGTCGCCAATCCTTGGTCACGGATCCCGCCGGCGACGCCGGCCAGGTCGTCACCAAGGCGCATCAGCGCCGCCGGCGCTGTCCACATATCCACGGTCCGCGTAGGGGCCTTCTATGGCACCCGCAGCGAGGCGGTGGGTATGTGGGCAGTCGCCAATGTCAGCCGCCACGGCAGGGGCGGCGCCGCTCACCGCGCGTTACTGAGACGGTGACGACAAATTCACGAAGGAACACGCAGATTTGTCGGTAAGCGGCGCGGCGCGCCTGCTAAATTCCTTTGCAGGGCAATGCCTTGCTTCGCTCTGGCAGTATTGTGCCAGGCTTCGTCTGCTTGGTGACACTTTCATATCGAAAATTACATTTTTGTCGCCAACATAGTACAGTGTGGCCATGTAGCGCGGCAGTTTGGGGATGCAGATTTATGCATGTTGGTTCGCGTTCGCGCAGTGATGGTAAGCCGCCGAGGCACTACCGGCGTTCCTTGCTGTTCGCCGGATCCGAAAGGGATTGAAGCCCGAAGGGCCGAAACCGGCACAGCCGGGTTCGGTTTACGAAAGCCCGTCCCCATCCCCTGGCCGCAGGTCGGGGGATGGGGTGAGCCAGCCAGCTCGTTCCCTGAGCGGACCATGGAACCGAAATGATGCAAATCGATTACCAATATGCGGTGCTTTGGTAGTAGGATAGGAAAATTTTAAGATGAACGACCGAGACCGAGATCGCGACCGCCTCATGGGAGCCGCCCTACCACCCGTTTACCCACCCTGCACCCTGTCTAATTCTATTTTGGAGAGTGATCTGGAGTTGGCCGCCCAATATAATATTGTAAATCACATCAAGGTATTTGAAACGCCGAGCGGTTTTTACGTCACTGCAAAATTTGCAGATAGGAAGGGTGATTTTCTTAAACAGATCAAACCTATGGGGGTACCCGAGGCTTACTACGTTCTAGCGCAACTTCTTGGCGAGCCCGGCAAGGAGTGGTATTTGACCACTCGGAGGAATCGCGACAGACCGAGAATGTTTAAGGACTTGAAACGTCTCAACGATCTATTGTTGGAGAAAGATCCGTTGGACGGATTTACTCTGCTCCGCAACCAGGGATTACCGGGCGAGGCCCGACCGATGGCGGTTGTTGGGGATATGCCGGCCAACGCCAAACCGGCAAAAATCTGAAGCCATTATGCTATAAGTGTATTGACCAATATATGTTATTATGGTCTCCAGACCCAACAATGGAGGCCATATGTTGCTGGAGTTCATGGACCTTGCGCAGCAGTGCGCACCGACCGTCGCGCCGCAGACGATGGCAGCGCTTGTGCAAGTCGAGTCGGGTTTCAACCCGTATGCAATTGGCGTGGTTGACGGGCGACTAGCCCGTCAACCCGTCAATCTTGAGGAAGCCGTCGCCACTGCGCAGCAATTGGAAGCGGGCGGCTGGAACTTTTCACTGGGCATCGCCCAGGTCAATCGGCACAACCTTCCGAAGTACAAGCTGACATATGCGCAGGCGTTCGACGCCTGCGCCAATCTGCGTGCGGGATCGAAGATCCTGCAAGACTGCTACGCGCGGGCGTCGGCCAAGCTGGCCAGCGAGAAAGACCCGCTGCACGCGGCGTTCTCTTGCTACTACTCCGGTAATTTTTCGCGCGGCTTCCGGCCCGACAAGGCGGGGCAGCCGAGCTACGTGCAGAAGGTACTCGCGAGCGCCGGGGTGGTGCCGAAGGCGATACCGGTCGTGCCGGCGATCGGCGCGCGCACGTCGCCGAACGCCCGCGTTCCGGCCGCTGAGCCGGCGCAGCCAGGCGATGCGACTGCAGCAGTGCCGCTCACGGCGGCGCCAGCCCCAAGCGAGCCGGCGGAGCCGGCCGACCACGCCTCAGTGCTGGTCGATCTCGATCCGCCGAAGCGGTCGGCGCTGCCCCAGCCGCCTACCGCGCCGGTGGCTGACGATGCGGTGAAGCTGAAGGCGCAACAGCCGTCCGCATCGCGCACGCCGGCGGCCGACGCGGACGACTTTTCCGTCTTCTGACCAATTACCCGACACGAGCCAACGTATGAAACTCATGGTGGTGGAGAGTCCGAATAAGGTTGCCAGTATCCAAGGTTATCTCGGCGACGATTGGAAGGTGGTCGCGAGTGTGGGCCATATTCGCGACTTGCCGCAGCGCGAATTTGGCATCAGCAAGCCTGATTTTTCGCTTCAGTACGAATACATCCCGCCGCAGAAAGTCGGCGACCGCACGTTCCCTGGCGCTGCTGAGCGCGTGGCACGGATCAAACGCGAGGTCGCGAAAGCCGAGGTCGTCTACCTCGCGACCGATCCGGACCGCGAGGGCGAAGCGATCTCCTGGCATCTGAAGGAGGCGCTTCAGCTCGGCGAAGGCGACTACGAGCGTGTGACGTTCACGGAGATCACGCCGAAGGCGATCCAAGCCTCGCTCCGCGCCGCCCGGCGCATCGACATGGATCTCGTGCATGCCCAAGAAGGGCGGCGCGCCCTCGATCGGTTCGTGGGCTACATGGTGTCGCCGCTGCTGTCGGACATGCTCGGAATGTCCCTCTCGGCAGGCAGGGTTCAGAGCGTGGCGGTGCGCCTGGTGGTGGAGTTGGAACGCCGCATCGCGGCGTTCAAATCCACCAAGCATTTCGGCGCGGTGGTGATGTTCGACGCCGGCGGCGGCGCGAAATGGTCGGCGCAGTGGGACACGAAGCCGTATGTGACCGAGGACAGCCCGTATGTGCTGGACGCGGCGCTGGCAGCGAAGGCATCGCAGTCGCGGCAATTCGTGGTCCTGGAGGCCAAGACGGAAGAGAAGTCGGAACGGCCGCCGTCGCCACTTTCGACGCTCGGCATGCTGCGCGCAGCTAGCACAGTCCTGAAGATGAGTTCTGCAGCGACGACGAAGGCGGCGCAAAAGCTCTTTGAGGACGGCCATATCACGTACATCCGCACCGACAGCGTGAACCTGAGTCCGGATGCTGCGGACAAGGTGCGTAGCTTCGCGGCAAGCCAGGGGATGGCGCTATCGCCAGACGTGCGCAGGTGGAAGGAGAAGGCCAGCGCGCAGGGCGGTCACGCCGACGCGGTGCGGCCGACGCACATCGAGGTCGAGGACGCTGGCGCGGACGAAGCCCAGCGGGCGCTCTATCGGTTGATCCGGCTGCGCACCCTAGTTTCGCAAATGGCCGACGCCCGATACACCGTCAATACGGTGCGCCTACGCGCCACCGATCGCGACGGCTTCGAATACGTCGCGCGTGGCCGCAAGATGATCGACGCCGGTTGGCGGGCGCTGTTGGAGCGCGATCCGGACGACGAAGAGAACAGCGACGAAGACGCCGCGAAGGACGGCCAGGTTCCGCGCCTGGCTGTCGGTGGTGATCTGCGCGCGATCGACGGCAAGGTGTTGGATAAGAAGACGGAGCCGCCGCGCCGTTTCACTGAGGCCACCTTGCTTCAAAAGCTTGAGGACGAAGGAGTCGGCCGGCCGGCGACATTCGCAGCGATCATGACGAACGTGCTGGGCCGCAGCTACGTCGAGCTGGACAAGAAGCGCTACCTGCTGCCAACCGAGATCGGCGAGCTGGTGGTGGACAACCTGCTGCGTGGCCAATTCGGTTTCATGGAGCTGGGTTTCACCCGCGAGCTTGAGGTGCAGCTAGACGCCATCGCCGAAGGCAAGGCGTCATATCGCGACGTGGTGGAACCGGCCTACACGCAGTTGAACGAGGAACTGGCGCGCATCGCGGTCAGCGGCGAGTTCACGCCCCGCTTCAAATGCCCGAAGTGCGGCACGGGCATGCGTCGTTACGCCAAGCCCGGCAAGTCGCCGTTCTGGCGCTGCACGGCCGATGCTGAGACGTGCGGCCACTACATGGACGACGACAAGGGCAAGCCGGTCGAGCGAGCGGCGCACCCGTGTCCTCGCTGTGGTGAGACGCTCCGGCGCTTCAAGCGCAAGTCAGGTGGCGGCCTGGTGTGGGTCTGCCCGGCAGAGGCTTGCGAGACGTTCCTGGACGACGTGGGCGGCAAGCCTGTCGCCCTGCACACCTGCTCCAAGTGCAGCGCGCCGCTGAGGCGATACCAGAAGAAGGATCGCGAGACCGGCAAGCCGACAGGCGCCTTTGGCTGGTTCTGCACCGACACCGAGAACTGCAAGACCTTCATGGACGACGACAAGGGCCGGCCCGTCGCGATCAAGAAAGCGCCGTGCCCGAAGTGCGGCAAGGCGATGTACCGCCGCAAGGGCGACCATGGCTGGTGGTGGGGCTGTAGCGGCTACCGTGAGGGCTGCAAGACCATCATGGACGACGACAAGGGCAAGCCCGTGCCGAGGGCGGCCAAGGGTGCCACCAAGTCCACCAGCTCGCCGGCGAAGGCCAAGGCCAAGGCGAAGCCTGCGGCTAAGCCGAAGTTGCGCCGGTAGGGAAGTAGGGCGTGTGTGCGATACCAAAACACATAATTTTGGTATTCAATGCGATACAATTTGGTTGCCTGATACGGCGCCTCGGGGGGGGAAGTAGCACGCAGGAGCACACGCGGTAACACCGCACACCATCACTTTTACTAGGACTGGACACTATATGAAGAAGCTTGCTTTCATCGGCGCTAAGTCGCCGTCCCGCACCGCGCTGCTGAGCGTAGCCGCACTGGCTGCTGCAATGGTCATCGCCGGCCCGGCTGCGGCCGAAGGCCTGGAAAAGGTCAATCAGGGTGTCGAAAACGTCCTGAGCGTCTTGAACGTGATTTCCGTGTCTATCGTCACGATCGCCGTGATTGTGGCCGGCTATAAGATGGCGTTCGCGCACGCCCGTTTCATCGACGTGGTGCCGATCCTGGGCGGCGGCATCCTCATCGGTGCCGCTCCCCAGTTGGCGCGCTTCCTCATCAACTGAGGGTGGCCGACGATGGCGACGGGATCAGGCTCCGCCGGCTCGCGCAGAGCCACCTACACGAAAGATCCGCTGTTCAAGGGATGCACGCGACCGGCGATGATTATGGGTGTCCCGGTGGTGCCCTTCGTCATCGTCGGCGGCAGCCTCATGCTGGTGACGATCTGGACGTCAATCTTCTGCATCGTGCTTGTGCCCGTCGCCATCATGGTGATGCGGCACATCACGAAGTCTGACGATCAGCAATTCAGGCTCCTTTGGCTGAAGATCCTTTTTCGGCTCATCAACTACAACCGCAACGGTAGCTTCTGGCGGTCATCCGCCTGGAGCCCCGTTGCGTTCAAGAAACGGAAATGAGGCGTATGAATGCACAGGCCAGGTATCAGCAGCAGTTGAACGGCGAGCGCTCGATCTCGCCGTTTATTCCGTACAGCAGCCAGGTATCGCCCGACACGATCGTGACGCTGGAAGGCGATTACGTGCGCACCTGGCGGCTCGCCGGGTTGGCGTGGGAGACGGCAGACCCGGAAGAACTGTTGCAGCGCAAGGAAGAACTTAACACCCTGTACCGCTCCATCGCGAGCGAGCATGTTGCGATGTGGACGCACATTCTCCATCGCAAGACGAGCGACCGGCTCGTTTCGCACTTCGACAATGAGTTCTGCCGCCAACTTGACGAGAAGTATTACGCCTCGTTCACCGGCTACAAGATGATGGCGAACGAGCTTTACGTCACGCTCGTTTACCGTCCGCATCCTTCACGCATCGGCAAGCTGTTTTCCAAGGCAAGCCGTCGTTCGCACGCCGAGATCATCGCGGATCAGCGCAGGGCGCTTCGCAGGCTCGATGAGCTTGCATCGCAGGTGGAGGCGAGCATGCGCCGCTATGGCGGTGATGAGCGCCGTGGTATCGAGGTGTTGCGCACTTACGACAAGGGTGGCGCGCTCCATTCCCAGCAGTTGGAGTTCTTGAACTACCTGCTGACCGGTGAGTCGCAGCCGGTACGCGTGCCGCAGGCGCCGTTGAACGAGTACCTGGGCAATGCCTGGGTATTCGCCGGCACCGAGACGATCGAAATTCGCACGCCGGTCTCTACGCGGTTTGCGCGCTGCATCGACTTCAAGGACTACCCGGAGAACACCGAGCCGGGCATCCTCAACATGCTCATGTATAAGGGCTTTGAGTATGTGGTGACGCAGTCGTTCTCCTTCATGCCCAAGCGCGACGGCGTAGATTTCCTGGATCGCCAGGAGAAGCGCTTGCGCAATACGGAGGACGGCAGCGTGTCGCAGTTGGTCGCTATGGCAGAGGCCAAGGACAGCCTTATTAACGGCGAGTTTGCGATGGGTGAGTACCATTTTTCGATGATGGTATTTGGCGATAGCATGGACTCGGTGCGTAGCAATACCACTGAGGCGATGACGACGTTGCAGAATGAGGGCTTCCTTGCGGCGTTGGTCAACACCGCAACGGACGCGGCGTTCTATGCACAACTGCCCTGCAATTTCCGCTTCCGACCGCGCATCGCCGGACTGACATCGCAGAACTTCGCCTGCTTGGCTGGTTTCCATAACTTCCGCGCCGGCAAGCGCGACGGCAATCCGTGGGGCCAGGCGCTGACTCTGCTCAAAACGCCGTCCGGTCAGCCGGCCTATCTGAACTTCCATTTCTCCAAGGGAGACGAGGACAACTACGATCAGAAGTTGCTCGGCAACACACGCGTGATTGGTCAGTCCGGCTCGGGCAAGACCGTGCTTTTGAACTTCTGCATGTGCCAGGCACAGAAGTACAAGCACAACGCGCCGATGGGCTTGTGCTTCATCTTCTTCGACAAGGATCAGGGCGCGAAGGCCACGATCTTGGCGAGCGGCGGCAAATACCTGGCTGTTCGCAACGGCCAGCCGACCGGCTTCAACCCGCTTCAGATGGAGCCCACTGAAGCGAACATCCTGTTCCTTCAGCGGCTGGTGCGCTCGCTGGTCAGCAGCGGCGGCAATCGCGTCACGACTGAGGACGAACGACGCATCGAGCATGCGGTGCGCACAGTGATGAGCATGCCGAAGGCGCTGCGTCGTCTTTCAACGGTACTTCAGAACATCACCGAGGGCGGCGACAAGCAAGATCGCGAGAACAGCGTGGCCAAGCGCCTGGCGAAGTGGTGTGCCGACGATGGTTATGGCAAGACCGGTTCGCTCGCCTGGGCGCTGGATTGCGCGCACGATCAAATCGACTTCACGACTCACACGACCTACGGTTTCGATGGCACGGACTTCCTCGACAATGATGACGTTCGCACGCCGATCTCCATGTACCTGCTTCATCGCATGGAATCGGTCATCGACGGCCGCCGCTTCATCTACTGGATGGATGAGGCGTGGAAGTGGGTCGATGACGATGCGTTCAGCGACTTCGCCGGCAACAAGCAATTGACGATCCGCAAGCAGAACGGCCTCGGCGTCTTCGCGACGCAGATGCCGAGTAGCTTGCTGAAGTCGAAGATCGCATCCCAGCTCGTGCAGCAGGTTGCGACCGAGATTTACCTGCCGAACCCGAAGGCCGATTATCACGAGTACGTGGACGGCTTTAAGGTGACCGAAGATGAGTACAAGATCATCAGGTCGATGAGCGAGGACAGTCGCTTGATGATCGTCAAGCAAGGCCACCAATCGATGATCTGCCGTCTCGACCTGGGCGGGATGGGTGACGAGCTGGCGATACTGTCCGGTAGTTCGGACAACAACGAGCTGTTGGATGAGATCATCGCCGAGGTCGGCGACGATCCGAGCCAATGGCTTCCCGTGTTCCACCAGCGCCGCAAGGCTCGCGTGGTGGCGTCAAAGAAATCCAACTGACGAGGTAGCGCTATGAATCAGCAGGTCGCGACCAAGATTTATCTGCCGAACCCGGAGGCCGATTATCGCCAGTACCTGGACGGTTTTAAGGTGACCGAAGACGAGTACAAGATCATCAAAGTCGACTAGCGAAAACAGTCGCTTGATGATCATCAAGCAAGGCCACCAGTCGATGATTTGCCGTCTAGATCTGGGCGGGATGGGTAAGGCTCACGTGGTGACGTCCAAGAAATCCAACTGACGAGGTAGCGCTATGAAGAAGTACGCATTGATCCTGGCCGCCACGCTTGCCCTCTCGGGCACGGCGTTCGCCGGTGTCCCGGTGACGGTGATCGCCGACGTGCCGGCAATCACCAATCAGATTGAGACCATGGCCAAGTGGAAGGCCCAATACGACCAGATGGTCAGCCAGATTAACCAAATGCAAAAGCAATACGACGCAGTCACTGGCCCGCGCGGCCTGGGTCAGATCATGAATAACCCTGCGCTGCGCGACTATCTGCCGTCCGACTGGCAAAAGGTCTACGACTCCGTCCGCACCGGTGGCTACAACGGCCTTAGCGGCTCCGCAGCGGCAATCCACGACGCCAACAAGGTTTTCGACGCCTGCGGGCGTATGGCGGCCGGAGCGCAGCGCACCGCGTGCGAAGCCGCAGCGGTGAAGCCTGCGCAGGACAAGGCGTTCGCCGGCGAGGCGTATGCCGCCGCGAAATCTCGTCTGGATCAAATCAACTCGCTCATGGGCCAGATCAACCAGACGCAAGACCCGAAGGCGATCGCCGAGCTGCAAGGACGCATCGCGTCCGAGCAAGCCATGATCGCCAACGAGCAGACCAAGCTCCAGTTGTTCCAGATGATGGCGCAGGCTGATGAGAAGCTTCAGGAGCAGCGCCAGCGCGAGATCAACGCCAAGCAGCTCGCGCGGCGTGGTTACCTGGATCTGCAACCCTTGACGTTCAACTAACTGCCAAGGGAGACCGGTCAGTCAATGACCGGTCTCCGAGGGGATATCTATGAAACGCGTCGCGTACACCACTCTTCTGACCTTCGTCGCTGCTCTGTCAGGCTGCAAGGATGAGCAACCCGTGCAGACGGTCACCTGGTACAAGGAACATGCTCCCGAGCGAGCGACAATGCTCGCGGACTGCCGCGCAAATGCTGGCCAGGCCGCAGCGTCGGCCAACTGCATCAACGCCGAAAAGGCCGACGCAGAGACGGAGACGGCCAAGCGCGGCCACCTTCAGCTTGATGCTGGCGAGTTCGCCAAGGAACTGAAAGGGAGCAAGTAAATGGACGTGGTGCTTTTTCAGTTCATTGGCGAAACGTTCAACAATGCACTGGATAGCTACGCGACGACCGTAGCGTCCAGCGTCATTTCTGCGATTACGGCGACCGCTGTTCTCGGCGGCACGCTCTACTACGCTGTGATGGGTATGCTCATGGCCATTGGGCGGGTCGATGGTCCGTTCTCGCAATTCGTCGTTTCGTGCATCAAGTTCACGTTGATCGCAGCCATTGCGCTCAACGTCGGCACGTATGGCAGCATGGTCATCGACTCCGTGCGCGGCATGGAAACGGGCCTTGCCGATGCGTTCGCCGGCAACTCCGGCGCCAAGTCGGCCTCGATCTATCAGACGATCGACAAGGCCGTTCAAGACGGCTGGGACATCGCAGCCGTCCTGTACGAGCGAGGCAATAATCGGGGGTGGACCGAGATCCTGTTGGGCCTGTCGGAGATCGGCCTGGGCATGACCGTCGCGCTGGCGACGATAGTGATTGCCATGCCGGCGGGCGCGATGATTATCGGCTCGCATGTAGTGCTCTCGCTCTTGCTCGGCATTGGGCCGCTGTTCGTGCTGGCGATCGGCTGGGGGCCGGTGAAAGGCTATTTCGATCGTTGGTTCGGCCAGGTGATGACCGGCGTGATGCAAATCGCGCTGGTGTCGGCGGTGCTGGCGATTGCCTTGAAGCTCTTCACCTTCACAGTGGCGAAAGTAGACGTTGATTCCGCAACGCAAAGCACGCTTTTTGCTGTCCTAGAGCTGTTCGTGCTGACGCTCGTGATGCTGTACCTCGTGTACCGCGCATATGAGATCGGCGGCACCCTGGGCGGCGGCATGTCGGCGAACGCGATCACGCTCGGGGCGATGGCAGCGCGTGCGGCATCGATCGCCGGCGCACCGATCGCAGCCGGGCGAGCTATCGGTGGCGCCGTCAATCCGATGAGTACACGCCGCGACCTTGAGTCGGGCATGATGGTGTCCGCTGGACGGATGAACCACCTGGTTGCCGGTAATACGATGTGGAACCCATCGTATCGACAGCATGTCCTCGACAATGTCGGCAAGAATTGGGGCCGCGCACGCGGCGGATCTATCAGCAATTAATCAGTAACCGCTCAGGCAATGACTGCCTGGGCGGCTTTTTTTTGCCTTGCGAATGCCAATATTACCCATATTGGATAGGTCCAATGGTACAATTTGGCACCGCCGCATTCCCAGGATTAAGGATATGAAACAGTGCATTACCTTGCTTTGCCTTGTCGCCATGCTGGCGGGATGTGCGAGCAACGCAGCCGTCGTCCCGGCACTCAAGGGACGCGCACGCGTGCCGGTGAACAAGCAGGTTCCGTCGCAACCCCCGGTCACACAGCAGCCGACCAGCTCGGCGCAGGGGGAATGACCATGTTCGGACGCGGTAAGCGCCCCAAGGTGCATTCCACCATGTCGCAAAGCGCCGACGGCGCGCACACTCAGGTCACGCCTGAAGACAGTCCGCATTACGCTCAGGCGATCGGTTGGGAAGCTTCCCGCACGCTCGCCCTGGAACAGTCTGAGCGGCGCGCCTGGCGCGTCGCCGGCGCGTTCGGCGTCGCCTTCGTCCTCATGGCGATCGGCATTGCGGTCATGGCACCGCTGAAGGAGAGCATTCCCTACGTTATCCGCGTGGACAGCGCGACGGGCGTGCCGGATCTCGTCACTGCGCTCGATAGCAAGGGCGTGGGATACGACGAAGCGATGGACCGTTATTGGCTGGCTCAGTTCGTGCGCGCCCGCGAGACCTACGACTGGTACACCCTGCAAAAGGACTACGACACTGTAGGCCTGCTGTCGGCGCCGAATGTCGCCAAGCAATACGGCGAGCTGTTCACCGGCGACAATGCGCTGGACAAGAAGTTCGGATCGCAGGTCCGTGCGACGGTTGAGATCGTCAGCGTCGTTCCCAACGGCGACGGGGTGGGTACGGTCCGTTTCATCAAGACGACGAAGCGCGCCGAAGAAACCGGCCGTGGACAAGTCACGCGTTGGATCGCGACGATCGCCTACAAGTACCAGAATCCATCGGTCCTGAAAGAGTCGGCGCGGCTGACTAACCCCCTCGGGTTCCAGGTCACCAGCTATCGCGCCGACCCGGAGCTGACGACGGAGGGCGCCCGATGAAGCGCCTATATCTCACGCTCGCAGCTGTGATGGTGTCGGTGCCAGCCTTCGCGATGGATGTTCCGTCCAGTTCACGATTCGACAACCGCATTCAGTACGTCAACTACAACGCCGGCGACGTTGTGCTGGTGCGGGCTCTGCCTGGCCTCGGCGTGCGTATTGTTTTCGCCCCTGGCGAGAACATCGTGGATGTTGGCACCGGCTTTTTGCAGGGCTGGGAGTTCCGCAAGAGCGGGAACATCCTGTTTCTTAAGCCGAAGTCGATAAAGACCGGCGGCAATGATGGTCAGGTCATGGCGCCGGAAGCTGGGAAGTGGAACACCAACTTGATGGTGACCACTGACCAGCGGCTTTACGACTTCGATCTGCAATTGCTGCCCGGTAGCAACGACGGGGCACCGGCGCGCAACCAACGCGTCGCCTACCGTGTGGAGTTCCGCTACCCGGCAGATGAGGCGCGGGCGAAGGCGCGCCAGGCCGACAAGAAGGCGGCGGAGGCACGCCTGGCGGCGAAGCCGGCGCCGATGAACTGGCATTACTCGATGCAGGTTGGCAAGGACTCGGAGGCCATCGCGCCGTCGATGGCCTACGACGATGGTCGGTTCACGTACCTACGTTTCCCGAACAACCGCGACTTTCCGACCGTCTTCCTCGTCGCCGGCGACAAGTCGGAAAGCATCGTCAATGCGAATGTCGATCCGAGCGCGCCGGATATTCTGGTCGTGCACCGTGTCGCCCGTGAAATGGTGTTGCGCCTCGGATCGGCAGTCGTCGGTATCTATAACGATTCTTACAACATGGACGGCGTGCCGACCAACACTGGGACGACGGTTCCGGGCGTGGAACGTGTCATCAAGTCCGGTGAGGTGAAGTGATGAGCGAGGCAAATACTCAACCCGAGCTGGCGGCCCTGCCTGGCGAACGTGGAATGCCGAGCGTCAATGACAGTCAGCGCGGTAGAGGCATGAAAGTCGCGTTCGTCATCGGGGTCATCGTGATCTTGATGGCACTCGTGTCGCTGGCGCTGTTGAAGTACACGGGCAAGAAGTCCGCAGCGGCCACCAAGAAAGCCTCCATGGAGGCGCCGGCGCTACCGGCCAGGTCGTTCACCGCACCGCCTGCGTCTCCCACGCCTCCAGCGCCGGCGGAGGCCGTGCCTGGCGTGCAGCCGACAGCGACGGCGCCCTCGGTTCCCGGCAGCGCCACTGGCGAGGAAGCCCGCCCACCGGCCAAGTTGGACAAGTCGGCCTCGTCCTTGATGGTGGTCAGCGACGATGCGGCCTCGGGTGGCGGCGCCAGCGGCGCGCAGAGCGCGGCAGGCGCCGGCGCACGACTCGGCCTGGAGCCTTCCGGCACCGATGGCGGTGGCCCGATGGCGAGCCTCCTGAGCGGCACGAAGACTGACGCCCGCAAGGCCGGGATGATCGGCAATCGCAATTTCATCCTGGCGAAGGGCAGTTCCATCGACTGCGCGTTGCAAACACGGCTCGACTCCACCGTGCCGGGGATGACCGCGTGCGTGGTCACCCGCAACATTTTCAGCGACAACGGCAAGGTGCTGCTCATCGAGCGCGGCTCGACGGTCACCGGCGAGTATCAGTCGAACATGCGCCAGGGCATGGCGCGGATCTACGTGCTGTGGACGCGGGTCAAGACGCCGAATGGCGTCGTCGTCAATCTCGACTCGCCCGGCGCTGACGCGCTCGGTGGCGCTGGACTGCCCGGTTACGTGGATAACCATTTCTGGAAGCGGTTCGGCGGCGCCTTGATGCTGAGCCTGGTGGACGACACTGCGCGTTTCGCGACGCAAGGGAACGGCAGCAGCAGCGGCAGCAATCAGTTCAATTTCAACTCGACTGGCGAGGCCAGTAGCAACATGGCAGCGGAGGCGCTGAAGAACACCATCAACATTCCCCCTACCCTCTACAAGAACCAAGGCGAGCAAATCGCGATTTTCATCGCCCGCGATCTCGACTTTTCGAGTGTTTACGATGTCCAGACCCAGTGAAATTAACACTATTGGAGCGTGTGTGATGTCCAGAACCGTTGAAAATGAAACTGGTGGAGTGGGGTTCGATCGAGCGTCGTCTGTACGACATTTGATGGAGCCGCTGAGACCATGGATGAGCGATAGCTCCATTACCGAGATATGCGTCAATCGGCCGGGCGAAGTCTTTATCGAGCGCGAAAGTCACTGGGAGCGTCACGAAGAACCTGGGCTGACGTATGCACACCTGGAGTCGCTGGGCACTGCCATTGCCAGATACGGCAACGATACGCTGGACGATGCCAAGCCGATCCTCTCAGGCATCCTTCCCGATGGCGAGCGTGTGCAAATTGTTCGGCCGGATGCCTGCGAACACGGGACGTACTCGTATACGATCCGCAAGCCATCGCTCAGTCGGCGCAACCTGGGGGACTACAAACGCCAGGGCTTTTTTAAGCACATCAAGCCGGTATCAACCGGCCTGACGAGTGCCGAGCGTGAGCTGCTCGAGCTGCGCTCGACCGGCGACACGCTCGGCTTCCTCCGGCGTGCAGTCCAGTTGGACAAAGTGATCGTCGTCGCCGGCGAGACCGGCTCGGGCAAGACAACGTTCATGAAAGCGTTGATGCAGGAAATTCCTCGCAACCAACGCCTCATCACGATCGAGGACACGCCCGAGCTGTTCCTGCCAGACCATCCGAACCACGTGCATCTGTTCTACAAGAGCGAGGCGAATGAAGAGGATGGCGCGATCGTCACTCCGGCGTCGCTGCTGAAGAGTTGCCTTCGCATGAAGCCGACGCGCATCCTCCTGGCGGAGCTGCGTAGCGGCGAAACCTACGACTTCCTCAACGTCGCGGCCTCGGGTCACCGTGGCAGCATTACTAGCGTGCATGCGGGGTCGTGCGACCTGGCCTTTGAACGGCTGGCCTTGATGGTTCTGCAGAACCGCCAGGGGCGCCAGTTGCCGTATCCGGTGATCCGCCGGCTGCTGCACCTGGTGGTCGATGTCGTGGTGCATATCACCAACGACACCGACGAAGGTGGCTTTGGCCGGAACATCACCGAGCTTTGGTACGACCCCGGTGCCAAGCGAGCGCTTGGCAAGATCGAGGCGTGATGTTGGCGACAGTCACGAGCTGGCCAGGTCGTCGCACTGTCACCAATCACTGCCGGCTTTTTGGTGACAAAAACCCGCGCTCGATTGCGGGTTTTTGTCATCAAGTCGGCCGAGCTGGTCAGCCTCAGTTGGTCACGGATCTCGCCGGCGCCGGCGGCCGCAGCGTCACCAACGGGCGCCCTACCCTAGGCGAGGAAAGGTTATGAGTGGTGAGAAGTGGGCAAAGCTTGTCTTTGTCCTTTTGGTGTTGGTCGCGGGCACTGCCGGCGTCGTCTACATGGGCGGCGTCATGTTCTACCTGCTCGGCAAAGCAAATCCGATCGGCAAGACGGATTTCGGCACATGGTGGCTCTATTGGAGCTACTACAAGGACAATCCCCCGGTGGCGAAGCGCCTTCTGTTGGCGCTGGTGATCCCGGCGGTCCCGATATATGGCGCGATCATTGCCGCCACGATTGCGGCGATGCGAGACCAACGCAAGCTCTACGGCGACTCGCGGTTCGCCAACGAGGGCGAGATAGCGGCCGCAGGCCTGTTTGCGCCGAAAGGCATCATCGTCGGCAAGTGGAAGAAGCGGTTCCTACTCTTTCCAGGCCTGCAATTCGTGCTGCTGTCGGCCCCGACGCGCTCCGGCAAGGGCGTCGGCATCGTGATCCCGAACCTGCTGAGCTGGGAGGACTCTGTGGTCGTCCTCGACGTGAAGCAAGAGAACTTCCTGATCACGTCGGGTTGGCGAGCCCGTTACGGGCACGCCTGCTACCTGTTCAATCCGTTCGCGGAGGATGGTCGAACCCACCGTTACAACCCACTGGGCTATATCAGTGACGACCCGCGTTTGCGCGTCGGTGACATCCTGGACCTTGGATATGCAATCTATCCCGGCGACGGCAAAGAACCGTTCTTCGACGACACGGCGCGCAACCTGTTCCTAGGGCTGGTTCTCTACCTGTGTGAAACACCCGAATTGCCGCGCACATTCGGCGAATTGCTGCGCCAGGCCTCGGGCAAGGGCAAGTCCGCCAAAGACCACATCCAGGGGATCATCACGTCCCGCAATTACCGCGAGTTCGGCGACATCATGCTCAACAGCGCCGGCGAGGAGCAGGCGCAGACGGTGAAGGTCATCATGGACCTGAAGCGGGTGGATAAGGCCGAGGCGGAAGCGCTTTGCGATGAGATCCCGTTCGCAGTCGCCGAGAACGTGCCGGCCGCTGAAATCGAGGCGATCGAAGAGCAATTGAAGGATTGCGGCGCCGAGTACGAGACGGAACGGCGTCTTGAGCCAATCGTGCAATGGGACGGCGTGGGCCTGCCGCCGCTGTCGTCGGAGTGCGTAGATGCGCTGAACCGGTTCGTGACGACTTCGGACAACACGTTGTCCAGCATCATGTCCACGTTCAACGCGCCTTTGACGCTATGGGCAAGTCCGATTTTCGACGCGGCCACCGCAGCGAATGATTTCGATCTACGCGAGGTCCGCCGCAAGAGGATGTCGATCTACATCGGTATTCCTGCCGCCAAGCTCGATAGCGCGCGGCTCATCATGAACATGCTGTTTTCGCAGCTCGTCAAGCTGAACCTCGACGTGCAGCTCAACGCGACGCCAGACGTGAAATACCACTGCATGATGCTCATGGACGAGTTCACCGCGCCGGGCCGCATCGGCATCATTGCGAAGTCCAACGCGTACATGGCGAGCTATGGTCTGCGGCTGGTGACCATCATTCAGTCCGCCGGCCAGTTGGAAGCGGATATCCCAATGGGATACGGGCGCGACCTGGCGCGGACACTTGTCACGAACCATGCGTGTCAGATTTTCTACACGCCGCGCGAACAGCGCGACGCGAACGATTATTCGGAAGCGCTCGGGTACTACACCTTCAAGTCAACCGGCCGCAGTCGCCAGCTCGGCCGTTCTGGCGGCTCCGAGTCGGAGTCTGACCAGAAACGGCCGTTGATGATGCCGCAAGAGCTGAAGGAAATGAGTCAGCGCGAGCAAATCATCAACCTGGAGAACACCAAGGCGATCAAGTGCACGAAGATCCGGTACTACGAGGATTACGTGTTCCTGGACCGGCTGGCCGAAGTAGATCCATCGCTACTCACGCGAAACTTCCTGGGGATGCGGCGTAAGCCGACACAGCGCGAGTTAGAGCGATCGTGGGGTAGCTGGAAGCTCGCGGCACCCGTGCCAACTATCGATTTCGATTTGCACGATGCCATCGTGCAGAGCCGCGTGCGTGAGGTAACGCCGGATGACATCGCCGGCGGCATCGACCTGCGCAAGCTGGCAATGGACACGTCGAAGATCCGCGACCTGGCCGCAGGCCAGGAGCTACCGCCCGAACAGGTGCAGGGCATCGTCGCCGACTTCTTCGACGCGCTTGACGCCGCGTCGCAGCCCTCTGCAGAGGACATTGGTGACGAGGATGCGGTGAGCGACGAGGAATTGGCGCGGCTCGATGCGGAGGCGGCAGCGGAGACCGACAACGACGATGGCGATGGCGATGGCGATGGTGATCGCGCGGCCCATGCAGCCGAGCCACCGGCAGCGGTTGCAGCGGCGCCGGCGGCCGCCATCGCCCCGATCGTCGTCAAGCCCGTGGCGCAGCCTGAGCCGCCAGCCGAGCCCGCACCCGTGGATGCGGTAGACGATCTGGCGCACGAAGGCGACCACAGCGAAGCGGTTGCGGAGGACGATGTCGACGCCGACGCCGAAGGCAATGACGTGCCCGAGCTGGACGAAGACGACGAGGCGCGGCTGTACGACGAGTTGCCGGATCTCTCTGATTTCGATGGCGACACCGAAGTCGTTCATCCGGACGACGAAGTGTTGGAGGACGACGACGCGGCGCCAATGCCTGCGGCGGCGCCTACTAAACCCATCCTTGATTTATCCATTCTTGACAGCCCGATCGAGCGGAAATGACAATTTTCGGTCGATCAGGTCTTGAAATTTACGAGCACGGCCATTCTGGCTGTGACGTAAGCGGGCAAAGCCCAGTCCATAGGAGTACCTGAAATGTCGAACGACACCAGCAATGCCAGCACCAACCAGTCGAAGGCCGAAGACAGGATCAAGCCGACCGACATCCCGAGAGAGATCCGCGCGACTGTCGCGGAGAAGCTGGGCAAGGAGGCCGATGTATATCCGGCCAAGAGCGACAGCAAGAACGGCTATAAGGGGCCGGTCATCCACGCCGATAAGGATTTCATCGTCCAGGCCATTGGTAAGGGCCACAGGTCGGCGATCGTGCACCTGCGCAACGATGTCGAGTTCCAGGGGCCGAAGCTGCAAAGCCGCGACCAGAACAATGACCTGGTCAATCGCAACATCCAAGTGCACTACCGCGACGGCCAAGCGAAGGCCTACCCCTGGAACCCGGAGCGTGCAGCCGAGAACCAGGCACAGACCCAGCGCAAGGCAGTGGACCCCGTCGAGGCGGCGAAGGAGTACGCGCAGACGGCGTTCAAGACGGCCAAGCAGCGCGATGCGTTCGTGGCGCATGTGCAGGGCGTGCAGGCCTTGGCGGCCGATATGGCTAAGGCACCGACCGCCCCCGTCCAGGAGGGGGCAAAAACGGCGCGCTCGATCGCTGTGCCCGCTAAGGGCCAAGACAAGGCGCATGCGCCGAGTCTGGAACGGTAAGGGGGGCTCGTCATGGCAGATGAATCCACCAATGCCGGCGTGCCGGCTGAAAGCGCGATGCCTGGCTACGGCGTGATGATGATCGATGACAAGCCGATCACGGCTGTAAGGTTCGACAAGCGCGAGGTAGACGGCGAGACGGCCTACGACCTGTCGTTCCGGCTGAACGGCAAGCAGGTCGTGCGGATCAAGGGCGTGAACGAGGTCGGACTGACGGAGGCCGTAGGCCAGCGCAATGCTCTGCGCATCAGCGAGGCCGAGGCGACGAAGGGCTCGTTGTCCGGCGAGGATCTGGCGTTCAGCCATGGCCTCACGCCAAAGGAGATTGAGCGCCGAGCCCCGGCGAACGAGGACCGCGCGCAGGAAGCAACCGAGGTCAACACCATCCGCGAGGTTAAGGGCAACGAGCTGGAATCCGTTGACGTGGCCGAGGCGTTGGCGATGGCCGCCAAGCTGCGCAAGCGCGACCGCGATGAGTACGAGCGCAACGCCGGCATCGACGGCGTGGACCGCGATCTGAGCAAGCTACAAGGTCGCGCCGATCGCGAAATGATCGCGGTCAAGGAGCTGGACAAGGAAGCCGACCGCTTGGAGCGCGTCGAAGTCCTCGAGCAGCGCGCCGGACTCGCGCCGCAGCCTGTCGAAGCTGAGCATGATGTGGTGGAGGCAGAGAAGAACCGCCGCATCCAGCTCATGGAACAGGTGAACGCTCAGTTCAACACATCCGGGCCTCGGCACTACTTCAAGGATCAGCCGGGGCGGATCGCGTTCCGCGATGTCGGCGATAGGCTGAAGACGGCCTCCAACGATCAGCGGGTGGCGCGGGCCATGGTCATGATGGCCGACGCGAAGGGCTGGAAGATGGTTCACCTGGACGGGCATCCGGAGTTCCGCCAGGCCGGCTGGATGGAGGCCAGTCTGCGCGGCATGGCGTCAACCGGCTACAAGCCCACTGAGCGCGACCTGGAAGCCCTTGCGGCCGAACAAGAGCGCCGCATGGGCAACTCAGTGTCGCGAGGCACTGAGCGTGTCCAGGAGCGCTCTAGGGAACCATCGCCTTCCGCCACCGCCGAGAAGTCCGCAGATGGCGCTCAGAAGCCGTCTGAGGCGATCTCCGCACCGGAGAAGCCAAGGAGTGCTGGCGGGGCTCCTGCGCGCTCACTGGCGGTCCATGAGGGCATCATGCTCGCGCATGGGGCAGCGCCCTATCAGAACGATCCCGCCGAGAAGATGAGTTACTTCGTCAAGCTGCGTACCGAGACCGGCGAGCGCACCATCTGGGGCAAGGATCTGGACCGAGCTGTCGGCGAGTCCAAACTTAATCCGGGCGATGCTGTTCGCCTGGAGTTCAAGGGCAATCAGCCCGTGACGGTGGAAGCCTTGACCAGGGACGACAAGGGCAAGGTGATCGGCAGCGAGACCATCAACACCCACCGCAACACGTGGGAGGCGCACAAGGGCGATCGCGAGAAGGTCATCACCGCCATCGCAGCGAAGGTGATGGAGGCCAAGGTGAAAGACCCGCAGGCCCGCGAGAAGGTCATGGCCGAGATCGGTCGGGTGGTGTCCGAGAAGTCGAAGGCCGGCACCTTGCCGCCGGTGATGATGTACGACAAGGCGGCCCCGCAACGTGTGCCGGAGCAAGAGCGCACGTCACCCGTGGTGCAGCGGAACGCCGAGCGGACGCGATAGCGGACGCGATGCGTCTCGTTGTTTCAGACCCCAGCCCATAGCTGGGGTTTTTTTATGCCCCGCCACCACCACCACATTGGCGACAACTACACGACCTGGCCAGTTCGCATCTGTCGCCAAGGGCGCGCCACGCAAGCGAAATTCACTGCCAGCATTGCGGCATCAATGCCAAAATATATAATATTGGCTCGCATAAATATAAATATTGGAGTCTCTAATGCGTGCATTGGCTCTCGTCGGCGTGGCTTTCGCGGTTTCGGCGTGTTCGTCCCATCCCAAGCCTCCGACGGTTAGCGGTCGGGACCGTGTACCCGTCAACAGCCCTGTCGCGGCTCAGACGTTGCAGCAGGAGGCGTTTCCGTCGGCGCCCGTGGTGGTGGTGCAGCACCAGGGCGGACCGCAGGCTGTACAGCGGCAGCAGGCGCCGCGTGCAGCCGCTCGGCCGCTGTACCCAGTGGTCAGCGTGCAGTTCCCCTGGAACAGCGCGCAGTTCCGCCCGACACCGGCGCAGGTTGCTCATCTGCGCGGCTTGATTGCCGCCGGCGTTGCACACGTCCAGGTGCGCGGCAGAACGGACAACCCGAACCCGTCGTCCGGCGATGAGCGCATCGCGCGCGGCCGCGCGGAAGCGGCGAAGGACTGGTTGATCGGTGAGGGCGTCCCGAGCGGGATCATCGACTTAAACTTTGTGTCGGCGGGGGACTACCGGTCGAACAATCGGCTTTCCGATGGCCGCGCTCTGAATAGGCGCGTGGACATCGAATTCATCAGCAAGTGACGCTTGCGGCAACCACGGAGGATTCCCCCATGTACCTGTCTGTTCGATCTCTCGCCCTGGCCGTCGCTGCATGTGCAGCGGCCGGAGCTGCGTCCGCGCAAGAGTTCACCGGCGACACGAAGCTAGCTTGCGAGGCCATTCTGTGCCTTTCCACAGGCCAGCGGCCCGACGAATGCGCACCGTCCATCCGCAAGTATTTCAGCATCAGCGCCCGCAAGGTCAGCGACACGATCAAGAAGCGCAAGAGCTTCCTTCAGCTTTGCCCCGATTCCGAGTCGGATGACAAGATGAAGTCCCTGGTGGACTCCATCGCCAATGGCGCCGGCCGGTGTGATGCGGCCACGCTCAACGCCTCTATGACGGCCTATCAGGGCTATGGTAATGCCCGCTACGTGCGTAACTCGGCGCCGTCGTACTGCTCGGCGTATGGCGGCAATGAGAACGTGGACCAGACCAACGGCACGGTAGCGCGTTACGTGGGTGAGCCGGGCAAGGGCGGTCACTGGGTCGATCCTGACCAGTACGACGCCGCGCTGGCCGAGTACAACAAGCGCCAGGCCTCCGGCAATTCCAGCGGGGGCGACAACGGTTGGGACAGCGACGGGTCCAACTGGCAGCGGATGCAGCGATAGCAGCGATAGCAGCGCGAGTAGTCCAAAAAAACGCGGCCTAGGCCGCGTTTTTTTTGCCTCAACGGTCCCTGCCCTGCTCCGGTTTCTCCTTCGCCGCGTCCCGATCGGCTCCGCAATCGACGCCAGCCGTCTTATTATTCGCACGCAACTGTGCCACGCGGTCCTCGTGTCGCGTCGTCGGCGGCGGCATGGCCTTCACCAGCTCGACAATCCGGAGCGCTAGCGCACGGTCCTCGGCATCGCCGGTAGCCAGCGACCGCGCGACCTTGCCATAGGCGGCCGTGATCCTCCGCCTGCCTGCGCTGATTTTGTTTTGGGCGGGGTTCGCGTGACGGCTGCGCCCGGCAGCCTCGTCGCCCGCCTGCGCCTCTTGCTGCGCCACCAGCCTTGGTGTCTCGCCTCGATCCTTCAGAGACCGGATGGCCTGGCGCTCACTCTTCTTGACGATGCCGCGTAGGCGTCGATCGCTGGCGTTCGCCTCTATGCCGTGGTCGCGCAGCTTTTCCGCGAATAGCTCTCGCCAGCGCTGTAGATCGGGCTTACGTGGATTGAGCCGGACACCGCGCGCATCTGCCGTTTTGACCGCAAGGTGGACGTGCGGATGGGCGTCGTCATCGTGAGCGGCAAGCACGTATTGGCGACCGCTGAACTCAGCCGCTGCGAAGTCCCGCGCGGCAGCCTTCACCGCGTCCCGGTCCGTCCCTGGCGGCATCGACAGGACGATGCTGTAAACCTCTCGCCGCCGGCCGTCGCGCTCCGGTATCGGTGTGCCAGCGCGGGCGAAAGCGCGCAGCACGTCCCTGCCGTCCTCTTGGCCAAGGTAGCGCTGGCCGTTCTCGTCCTCCAGCTCGACAGCGCCATTTCGGGATATGTACTGCATGTGCGCGCGCACGCCGCGCATGTCCTTGCAGAGGATCTCCAGCTTTCCCGTCTCCGGATTCTTCTTGCCCTGGGTGATCTTCACCATCACCTCGGGAACGCGACGCGTGATCCGGTCGATGGTCGCCCGGATGGCCGGTCCCGACCGGTTCGGCTTTGGCGACTCCGGGCCTGTGATCTTCGCCCCTCGCGGGGTGCGCTTCGCCTTGCGGGTCTTCTTGTATGTGATCCGGGCGGCGTCGGCGAAGTCCGACAGGTCCAGCTCGATGCTCTGTCGGGTCATTCGATGTTCCAACGCTCTTGGCTGGCGCGGATTGCATCGGCAACCTTCTTCGTGTGCTGGTCGATGCGGTCGGCCAGCATCTTGATTTGCTCGACCGTCACGCGGGCCGACTTGCCCTCGTTGAGACGCCGCGCGATCTGATTGAGGTTTCGACCGATCGCCAAGAGTTGGTAGTTCGACTCGCCGAGCGTATCGACTTCCTTCGTACCGAACTGGGGTTCGCCGGTGAGGCCGGCGCGGATGGCGTCAACGCCCCAACGGTTCATTGAGCATCGCTCGATGTTTGCTCGTTCGCGAACGGCCGCCTTCTCCGATGCAGTCAACAGGATTTCAAACCGCTGCTTGGGCTCGTCCGGCGCCTGGTGTGTCTGACGGTACAGCTTGGCCGGCTCCTTAGGAGCGGTAGCGAGCGTGTGGTCAATCGCCTCGCAAATCGCTGCGCCCGGCGTCTTCCCCCGGGCAGCGCAGTAGGCCACCCACCGCGCTTTGCGCTCCGGGCCTAGGTGCAGGTTCAACGACCTGCTTGGCTTCTCCAATGGCGTTTCCAGTCGACCTCAATCAATGCACGGGCTACCCGTGCAAATACATTGTGCGCACAATGTACCGGCCTATGGCCTATCCTGCAATGTCCCTTCCCTTCCTTGCTCTTGCTCTGGTGTCGTTTGGGCCTGCTTCGGTGCAACTTGCTCGAGGTCAGGCTTTCAGACGGGACATTCAGGAATCGGCAACGGTCATTTCACGTCTACGCCCTTCGGGCGTCTGGGTCTGCACAGAAGTCAGCTCCTCAGTTCGCCCGTGTCCGCGTCGCCGCTACCCGCTCCTGCACCTGACCCGGCGGCTTCGTCCTAATTGCCAGCCTGCGTTTTTTCGTCATGACGAAATTTTCCAGCGCAGCTGGAGCCACTACGTTCGTCTCCATCGTCAGACCCGGCCGCTGCCGTTCCCTTCGGTCCGATTTGCTATCGGCAACGGTAATGTCACGTCTACGCCCTGAGGGCGTTCGGGGTCTGCACATCTGCTCGGTGGGCTCACCCTGGCCTTGCACCCTGCCCAACCGATCAAAGCGGTTTGCAGGGGACGTCGGGGTTACTCATTGCAGGCGGCGGGAGAACTGTCCCCGAGGCTGAAACCATCCATGTGCGGGTGAGGCGTTATCCGTAGGGGTTCCCCCTACACCCCTGGTACTGGCTCCGAAACGAGAGAGGCGGACTGATAAGCCCGCCTCTTCGTCTCACTTCTCGCCTTCCATCAGCCGGTTGATCTTGACCGTCCCGGCATCCACTTCAGCGTCGCCGCCTCCATCCTCGTAACGAATGCGGATGAGACCGGCAGTAGACGGCCGGCGGTTCAGCAGGACCGCCGCAGCACGCCCGTCATGCTCGACCAGCAACAGGGGGCGCTTCATGCTGTCCGGATCGGACACCGCTTTGCCCCGAGGCCAGCTCGTCAGTTCGCCCGTGTCCGCGTCGCCGCTACCCGCTCCTGCACCTGACCCGGCGGCTTCGTCCTGATTGCCACCCTGCGTTTTTTCGTCATGACGAAATTTTCCAGCACCGCTGGAGCCAGGACCTTCGTCTCCGTCGTCAGACCCGGCCGCTCCCGTTCCCTGACTGCCTCCACCATTTTTTTCGTCATGACGAAATTTTCCGCCGGCTTCCGGGCTGGTGCCAGCATCACCCGAAGCAGGGTCGGACGGCTTCGGCGCCTTCTTCTCCTTCAGGCTATCACCGAGCGCGGCGACGGATGCGCGTGTGATCTCCACGTCGCTATCGCACCACGCCTGCACTTGTTCCGGATACTTCTCGGCGAGCGCGCGCAGCTCGTAGAGGGTTTTCGGCGACGTGCAGCGACCAGACATGCAGGCATCAGTGACGCAAGCCGGAGCATCTACGAGCGCAAGCAATTCCGTAATGGCATTCGCCGGCTTGCCGAGACGCTTGGCAATTACGCCTTTTTTGAAACCCTCGCCCACCTTTTCCTTGATGAACTCGGCAAGATCCATCGGATGCAACGCGTACCGCAGCTCGTTAGCGTTGACCTGGTCGAAGCTGTCGAAGTCTTCATCCACGATCGTCGGGATGTCTTCTACGCCTGCCTGCTTAGAGGCACGCCAGCGAACTTCGCCGTCATTAATCAGCCACTTTCCGGGCTTCGTGGGATGTGTCTTGACGGAAATAGCTAGCTTGACGCCGCGTTCCTTGATGTTCTCCGCCAGGGCGTCAATATCGGCCTGGGTAAACCGCTTGCGCGGCTGCTTGGGATCCCGCTCGATGTCGGCAAGTTTGATGCGGAACGGTGTGCCGTCCGGCTCGCTGACCGGGGTCACCTGATCGTCCGGTTCCCCATTGAGTGCGCTCAGGTCAATCATTCTTCGGAACCTCCATCGCCTCGGCGATCTTGTCGAAGACGGGCCGCATCTGCGTCCAAGCATCGCGCGCGCTCGTCTTGCCCAGCTTCCAGACGGGCTGCCCGACAGCCTGCGCCTCGGGGATTGCCGTTGTCTTCTTCACGGCGGCAAAGCCGGGTAGGGGAGACATAGAAATAAGGAGCTGCGGGTAGTGGGTCGCCAGCGCAGTGAAATTGTCGCGCTGGAACGGGGTCGGCTCGACCATGTTCGGCAAGATTCCGATCAAAGTCAGCTTCTTGTTGATCGTCGCCTTGATCTTGCGGATACCGAGCTTCGGGTGGTTCAGCAGGTCGCCAATGCCGTCAATGGCTTCCTGGTTGAGTTGGATCGGCGAGACGACATAGTCGGCGACCACAAGCGACGCGAGCTGACGGATGTCAGGGTTCGGATTGGTATCGATCAGGCAGATATCGAAGTGAGGCGCGATTTCCGTCAGGGCGGATAGCAGGTTGGTCGCATACTCGCTGCGCCCGTCCCGCGCACCGGTTTTCCCCTGTTCCTTCGCATATTTGACGAACGCGGTCAGTTCGGCCGCCGTCTCTTCCATCTTGTACAACTCCCCGTCGCCAGGGACCAAGACAAAATCAGCGCGCCCGATCGCTGACTTCCCGGCGCTGAGGATCTGACTGCTGGTCACAGGGGAGACGGTGCACAGCCCGCCGGTGGTGAGCGCCTTGGTGGTGTTTTTCTGGTGATCGAAGTCGATCACAACGACGCGCAGTTGACGCTGAAGAACGAAATAGTAGGCCAGTTGGTCCAGGATCGCGGACTTACCAACGCCGCCTTTCTGGTTGGCGAAAACAACAGTTTTCATGCCCGATTGCTCCTTATGAAATTGCGCACTTTGGTGGCATTTGTAACGACGCCGTGCCTCTTGAGATAAGCGGCGATCTGGTCTGCCGAGTAACCCTTGTCCCGAAGGGTCACGATCTCATTCGCATACGACTCTAGTAATGCGATGGGTTGTTTCGGGGGCTCGACTTGCATGAACTCTTCAAGTCTCTGCTGCTCGGCCTTCGCCAGGAACCGATTCATCAGCACGCGGGCATGTTTGGCAGTGATCTGATGCGCCGTCGCTGCTTCGGCGATCGACGCACCATCGACCAAGATCGAGCGTACCGCCCCCAAGGAATAGGGCCGCCACCTGCATGACGCCGCCACGCGGTCGAATTGGACGGCGTCAATCCTTGGATTCGGGGCTGTCATGGTTCAGTCGTTGCTCCCTGGTTCTCTGCGAGGTGTTCGCGCTTTTCCTTGCCCGGTGCACCGAATTGCACACGTTCCGCGATGAAATCGAAGCCGTAGACGGTCTCGCCGTCCACTTCCCGGTTGTTGTTGGCAATCCGGTGTTCCACGATCAACTGATCGCCCTTCATGCAATTCCTTGCGATGCGATCGGCCATCGACTTGAACGCGACGAACGACAGGGTGACGGTTCGTTCTCGGGCGGCACCTTCTCCATCGCGGCCAGCGTACTCGTTGGAGATGAGGGTGAACCGGCAATATGCCCGGTCACCATTGCCGGAGAGGGTGGGATTCTTCGCCAGATTCCCGACGAATACATTGCTCTGCATACAGGCTCCGAGTGGCGCGGCCAGGATTGACCGCACGGCCAGTATAACTGGATAGAAACGCAATCTACAACAAGTATACAACAAATAGACAACAAATTGCGGCTTGATGCATTTAGCCAGTCCCTTTGCCGCGAGGCTTGCCGGGGTTGGTTTTAGCCGGGGTGGGCGAGGTGGCCATGCCCTCGAAAGCGGCTAAGCGACCGCGCAGGGTTGCAGCCTCTTCGCGCGCTTGCCCGGCCGCGTTGCGCTGCTCGGCAGCAACCAGGTGCGCCCGATCCAGCTCGGTGCGTAACTCGCTGGCGCGGGCTTCGGCCGTGCTAGCCCGCTGCTGTAGGTCCACCAATGCAGTGCGCACCTGGTCAAGGGCGGCCTGGTGGGTCGCCGCTGCCGTGACGGCCTGCTGCAGGGCGGCGTCCAGCTCGGCGATGCGCGCTTGGGCCGCTTCAAGCTCGAGTGCCTGGGCCTCGTAGGCGTCGGCCATCTGCTGGCTCAGTGCCTCCACCTCCTGCCGCTCGGCTTCCCACCCGGCCTGGGCCGCGCGCAGCGCGTCGTTGGCCACCTCTTGGGCGGCCTGCCAAATGGCCACCACCGCCAAGCCTGCGGCCTGCTGCACCGGCTCGGGCACCTGGACGGCAACCGACGCCGGACGCGCCTGTGTGCGCCGCCATTCTTTCATGACGGTGCTTGCCTCGTTCATGTTGGCCTTGGCCGCTTTGCGCACGGCATCGACGGTCGGAAAGACCTCACGGCCGGCCTGTTCATACAGCGCATCAGCGGCGGCGAGGATGCGATCACGTGCGTCTTGGGAGGGGTCCATGTACGGTTCCGATACTTGTATGATAAGAAGAATAACAGTATTATTCTTCTTATCATACAAGCGGTTTTGCGCTTGATTGCATACCGTTCGGCGGGCACGCAGCAGGCTTGTGTGCGCGTAGCGCACGGTGACCGCTTTTCAACGCAGGCAACCCGAAGCCGACAGCCTTTCTAGGGTCATGGCCTCCTCGAAGTCCGGTTAATTACTCCCTGCTGACCCGTTTTTGCTTTTTGCAGGAGGGAACCGCCGCCGTTGCGCACATGGGTTGCTTGAGGCAGCAATGCGGTTGGTGCGCAACGGCGGTGGGAGGGGCGCAGCCCCTCCATTGAGCTTCTAACGCTGTCGTCGGCGCGTAGCGGCGGCGACGCCGATTTGCTGTTGAGTGCTCTACTGACTGTGCTTTCAACCAAAGGTTGACTGGATGGCCTGGCAATTAAGGGTCACAAATAACGTTACTTCCCCACAGGCTTATCCCCCGAAGCGGGGTGGAACTCGGTTCGGGGGGTGTAGTTGAGGGCGGCGGGGTGGTGATCGAGGCCGCCAAAGTCAGGGCGGCTCGCCTTTTCGCGGCAGATTTGCCGGCGTGTGCGCCTGTTTTTGCGGCATCGGGCAGGGGCGAGCCTGCCGGCGACGGCTATTTGAACATGGCGAGGATGTCGGAGATGTGCTGCACGGCACTCTGCGCGCCGCCTGGCGGGTCGCCCGTGGCTCGGTGCGCCGCAGGGCGGGCAGCGCCCGTGCGCGGCGTAGTGCCCGCGTCCTGAGGCGACTGCCGGCGTGCGTGCGCCTGGGCGAAGGACGCAACACCGGTCCCACGCGCCTGGTCAGCGTGCTTGCGGTCGCGCTTGAGTAACCAGCTGGTGCCGGCCATGTCGCACAGCCGTTGGAAGTTGAGCCGGCGCACGCCCGGCTCGCTGCACCACCCGTCGCGGCCTTCGGCGTCTTTGGTGTGCCGGCGCACCTGCTTGGTGGGGAATGCCCAGCCAAGGCTCACCATCATGTCGATCGAGCGTTTGGCGCGTTCCAGCTCGGCGCCGGTCTGTGCGCCATAGGCGAGCTGGGCGAGGTCTCTGAGGGTGTATCGCTGCCAGGGGCCGCCGCCCTGGCGCGGCTTGCCCACAAACCCGGTGCGCACGTCGGCCAGGTAGAGCAGGGCGACGGACATGGCCAACAGTGATTCGGCGCCGTCCTTGCGCAGAGCGCGCACCCGCGTCAGCGCCTTGTCCAGGGCATAGCCGGCCACGATGACGTTGCGGCTAATCCGCATCCACAGCGAGCCTCGCCGTTGTTCCAGGCTCCGCACCAGCGCTTCGCGGGTGGCATCGAGGACGGCCGGCCGGCGCTTCTTGCCGGACGGCGGCTTGGGCTGACGCCAATGCACACGCTTGTGCGGCCGGCCGATGGTGGCGGTCGGTTCGGGGCCTGGCGTGTGGGAGCCTGGATCTACTGCTGGCATGTCCCGCGCCGATGAACGGCAGCGGGGCAAGGTGTTCGGCGTTTAGGCCTTTGCATCCTTTTCCCTCTTGCACGGCTTCGCCGGCGGGATTAGGATGGGGGTACGTTACTGCCCCATTGGTCTGGTGTTCCCGCCAGTCCAGTGATGAAAAAACCGCCTCGCCAAAGGCGGTTTTTTCGTTTTTGGGGGTCTACTGCGCTAGCAGCTAGCCCACCCGCGTTGTCATATCGCTGCCAAGTATCGGCGCTCGGGCCTTAAGATGCCAGCAGCGCCATCATCTGCGCTCCGTTGAGCGTAGCTGTAGACGCTCACGCGCGGTCGATCAGTGCAGCGTCGCCAATGCTGCAGGCATGATGTGCCGCCGCACTTCGCGCAGCAGCCGCGCGACTCGTTCGGCCGTCTCCGTCCCCTGCATTGAGCCAGCGAAGCCGGGATCGCTCGCAATGCGCCGGAGATCGCCGCTCTGCATCGCAAGGTAGTCGAGCGCGTAGGCCGCGGCGATCAGGTCATCGCCGCAGAATTGATGCCCCTTGGATAGCTCGTCCAGCGCATCGATCGCAGCATCGATCGCGGTCGGGGCGAACTGGGTTTGATCTTCGTTCACGTCGTCACCTGCTCGGAAATTGAAGCTCACCACGTCCGACCGTTGCCGGTCAGGACGCGTTTTGCATCAGCAAGCACGCGCACGCCTTGTTCGGCCTGGCTCTGAAGCTGGGTCAGACGCTGGTTCAAGTTGTCGTACTGCTTGGCTCGCTCGATCGCGGCATTTGCGCGAGCAATGCGGTTGGCATCGCATCCGATATATTCGCGGTTACGCGGCTCGCCTTTGCGCTGGGTATGCAGCAGGTAGAAATATTTGGGCTGTCCGGACTTGTCGCGTTTCCAGAATGGCGAGGCGTACACTAAGCCCTGCCTTTTAAGCCCGGCCATCGTCTCGGTGATTGACTGAATTTCTTGGTCAAGGCCGGTAATCAGGTTTGGCAACTCGTCGACAAGCGCGGCAAGGTGCGCCGTAGCTCGCTTGGTGGTCTTTGTCATATCAGGCTCCGAGGACGGCACGACGCACGGCAGCAAGCACCAGGACCAGCGCACTCGTACCGAAAGCGAGCGTCAGCAGCAGGCCGCCAATAAACTGGATGTAGACCAGGCCTGTCCCGACGGCGAATACAGCGCGGATAACAGCCTTGGCGATCACGACAATGAAGTCGTCCAGAAACCGGAAGATTTTCACGGGCACCCTCCTGGGTAGTGGGAGCCCCCGTAGGGGACTCCAAGTTGGTAATCCTGTGTTTCCAATGTACCTCATATTGGCGATCAAATGTCACCAATATTGGAAGAATTGAGGGCGTCGAATACCTGTCTGCCGTTGTAGATACCGGCGTTGTTCAGTTGCCGAACCCACGGTTGACCATCGCGGCTCGGGCTCCACTTGAACCCGTAACGCTTGAGCAGCGTGCGCGTCGCCTGGTCCGGCTTGGCGTCGAAAAGGAACATCACCCGGTTTTCCGCTACGTCCTCGCGGTACGTGAAACCGTCCCCACGCCGCTCCACGTCAGCCGAGGCCTTGCGCTTCTCCAGCTCATCGATGCGCAACCGCACCCGTCGCATGTTCGCGGTGTTGTTGCTGAGCGCGTAGCTCGGGAAGCCGACGCGGCCGCAGAAATCCGGCTTCAGAATGTCGGCGGCCACCGCAGCCGTGAACCCCTGGGAGATCAATGCGGCTTCGCGTTCCTCCGGCGTCTTCTTCGTCCGAATGACCTTGTTCGCGGCCTTCATCCGCTCCTGTGATGCTTCCATCGCTTGCAGCTCCTTGCGCAGCTTGGCGACCGCATCCGGGTCATCGCTGGAGACCCCCCCCGTTCCGACGGCCGCCGCCTTGCTCGCGTAGTGCTGGGCGTTGTCCATCTCGGCAAACGCCTTGCCGAACGTCTTGTGTATGCGCTCGCGATAATTACGGTCCCGGCTTTCGCTGTGATGCCCAACGAGGATGGGCTGCCCGAACGGGATCGCACCGGCCATCGAACGGGCTTTCTTGTGCAGGCTGTCGGCGTTCTTGTTCGCTTCCTGGGCACGGGTCAGCAGGCGTTCACGGCGGGCTTCCAACTTGGCTTCATAGCTGTTCATCGGGGTCTTTTCCTCAGTGTGGTCGATCTGATTGCTGTTGCTCTCACACATTGCTTTGCTAGATGCAGGAGCCGGCTCTTGATCTTGTGTATCGCGCTTCGGCGCGGGCGTGTTTAGGTTCATCGGGACGCTCCTTTTGCTGTTGTGGGGGGAGTTGACCATTGCTTCGCTGAGTGCCTTTCGCCGTGTTGCCCGTAGGTCGGCCGGGTCAAGCGGGTGTCCAGGGAGAGACGGGAAGCCGCAGCCCGGAGCGCAGCGCAGGGACCGGGTGAGCGGATCAGCGAAGCGGTGCCCTGGATGGCCGCGCAGCGCCCGGACTACCGTTCAGGGCAGGCGAAAGGGTCTCAGCGATGCAGCACGCCACCGGCGACGTGTGGGAGCGGTCCCGTGGACCGTGAGCGCGTCGCGTCAGCGACGTGCAGATGGAGCCGTTCCGGCGAGCCGCAGGCGCGGTTCTGCGGCCGTGTGCGGCCGTCGCTGGTGATCGCCTTGGTGATCGAGCTGGTGGCCGTTCTGCAGGGCAGGGCGGCCGCACTGGCCGGCGTGCGATTGGCACGCTGAAACTGTCTTGCGCGCCAGCGCGGGACGTGTGCGGCGCGTGCGCTGCAACTGTCTTGCGGCGCGTGCGATAGGACGCCCGCCCCCAGCTTGCCCACCGCTTCCCCCGGACCCCTCCGATAGGGAGGTCTCCGGGCTCCGGGGCGGCGCTGCGCGCCGGCCGTGGACAAGCCGCGGACGGGCTAGCGGCGCCATCAAAAGCGGGTTTGCAGTGGGGAGGTGGGGGTGGCTCCCTGCCGGCGGCGGGAGCGTTGCTCTCGGCGCTGAAGCCGCGCTTGCGCGGGTGAGGCGTTGTCCGTAGGGGGTTCCCCCCTACACCCCGGATCGGGCACCTGGTCGTCGGCAGCGCCGCCGGCGGAGTTGGCGACACGATCGCGGACCTGGTGAGCTTGATCTGTGACCAAGACAGTTTTCAGCGTGCCGGCCAGGGCGTTGGCGACATGCCTCGGCCTGGCCAGCCGCCGGGCTGTCGCCAATCCTTGGTCCCCGACCCTTCGGAAAACGGCGTGCTGGAGGGGTGCGGTTTTGCTTCTGCAAGCGGAGCGCGCAGGGGCGAGGATTAGGGCCGACTGGCGATGACGCGGCACGCGGCATCGGTGCGCAGCACCCCAAGCCGGTGACCGCTTGCGGTCACGCCCCCGCCTGGACTGGATCAGACGCACGGCACAGGCTCGTTTTCGCATGTTCTGCGACATCGGCATGGGTAATCTGTCCCATGGGCAACCGCAAACGACCACGACTTGATCCCTGGCTATTCGGCCCACCTGGCGTGTGCGATGCGTGCGGGAGCCCGTGCGGGACAATGGATCAAGCCGGAATTGTCTGCTACGTGTGCTTGGCCGGCGTGTTCATCCAGCGCGGATTCTGGCAATTTGCTCGCTGCCCGAACTGCAAGGGCGTAGACCCATTTTGCACAGACTGCGGCGGCCGGGCTTACGTTGCGACACCGCGCGAAGACATCGATATGAGCGAGCTAGAAAGCACATGGGCGGCAGCGGTGGCGCGCCACAGCGCATACGGAGAAGAGTTGCCCGCGCCGATTGCAGACCTGAAACGCTTTCTCTGACGCTAGCGCCCTCAGTCGTCTTACATATGTGCCTCCCGAACTTTTCATTGCCTCAATGATGGGCGGGCTGCAAAATTGCAGCAATTTGCAGCAATCTGCTGCGGGAGCCGATTACA